>CAMKYP010000379.1 GCA_946477505.1 uncultured Dechloromonas sp.
GATAAAGCCAACTGCCGCGGAGATCGACAATGGAATACCTCGCAGCCATAGTGCGATAAAGCCGCCAGTCAGCGCGAAGGGAATGCCGCTGAAGACGAGTAAGCCGTCCTTGACGTTACCGAACATGGCGAAAAGCAGCGTGAAGACCAGCAATAGCGCGACGGGAACAACGATCTGCAGCCGCCGGGTGGCCGACTCCAACTGCTCGAACGTCCCGCCCCAGGCAGTCCAATAGCCGGCAGGCGCCTTCACCTCCTCCAAACGACGCTGCGCCTCCGCCACGAAGGAGCCGATATCGCGGCCTCGCACATTGGCGCTGACTACAACCCGGCGCTTGCCGTTTTCGCGACTAACCTGGTTCGGTCCGGGGGCCAGTTGGAGGCTGGCAACCTCGCCCAAGGGAATGTAGGTCGTGCGGCCCTCGCTTTTTCCGTTCGTACGCGGCAACGCGATCGGCAGGCGTTGTAAGGCATCGAGATCGGCACGCAAGGTTTCGGGCAAACGCACCACGATGTCGAAACGACGGTCGCCTTCGAACATCGTGCCCGCCTCCCGTCCCCCGATCGCCGTGGAGATGGTTTCCTGCACATCGCCGACGTTGAGGCCGTAACGGGCGGTCTTGTCACGATCGATGTCCACCGTGAGCATGGGCAGACCCGTGGTTTGCTCGATCTTGACTTCTGAAGCGCCGGGGATCTTTTCCAGGATGGCGGCGATGCGAGCTGCAGTGTCGTTCATGACATTCATGTCATCGCCAAAGACCTTCACCGCCACGTCGCTGCGCACGCCGGAGATCAATTCGTTGAAGCGCAGCTGGATAGGCTGGGAGAACTCGTAATTGTTGCCCGGCAAACTGCCAACCACTTCCTGCACAGCGGCCAGCAACTCGTCCCGGGATTTCTTGGGCTCCGGCCATTGATCCTGCGGCTTCAGCATGATGTAGCCGTCGGAGATATTCGGCGGCATCGGATCGGAGGCAATTTCGGCGGTCCCGGTGCGAGCAAAGACGCGATCGATTTCCGGGAAATCCGTCTTCAGCCGTTTTTCCAGTTGCTGCTGCATCGTGATCGACTGCGACAGACTGGTGCCAGGGATGCGCAGGGCCTGGATAGCGAAATCCCCTTCGTTCAGGCTGGGAACGAATTCACTCCCCATGCGCGTCGCCAACAAACCGGACAAAAGGATCATGACAGTCGCGAAGACGAGTACGACCGGCTGGTTGGACATGACACGATCCAGCGTGGGTTCGTACCAGCGCTTGGCAGCCAACATCAGCCTGTTCTCCTTCTCGGCAACCGGGGCACTCATGAAGAGCGCAACGGCTGCTGGAATGAAGGTCACCGACAGGATCATGGCGCCAACCAGGGCCGTCACGACGGTAAAGGCCATCGGATGGAACATCTTTCCTTCCACACCGGTCAGGGCGAAGATGGGCAGATAGACAATCATGATGATGAGTTGGCCGAAGAGCAGTGCCCGGCGTGCCTCCTGCGAGGCGGCGAAGACTTCGTGGAAGCGTTCTGTCCGGGTTAGTGCCCGCCCATGGTGGGCTTGGGCGTGGGCCAGACGGCGCACGCAGTTCTCGACGATGACGACCGCGCCGTCGATGATGATCCCGAAGTCGAGGGCGCCCAGGCTCATCAGGTTGGCGCTGACCTGGTAGGTCACCATGCCGGTGAAGGTGAACAGCATGGAGAGGGGAATCACCATGGCAGTGATGACCGCCGCCCGTAGATTGCCCAGGAACAAGAAGAGAATGGCGATGACCAGGATCGCTCCTTCGAGGAGGTTCTTCTTGACCGTGTTGATGGCCTTATCCACCAGTACGGTCCGGTCGTAGACCGTCACAGCATGAATGCCCTCCGGCAGGCTGCGGTTGATCTCGACCATCTTCGCGTCAACTGCCCGGGAGACGGTTCGGCTGTTCTGGCCGATCAACATGAAGACGGTCCCCAGTACCACCTCGCGGCCATTGTCGGTGGCAGCGCCGGTACGCAATTCGCGGCCGATGCTGACTTCCGCTACGTCGCGGATACGGATGGGTACGCCCTGGACATTGCCGAGAATGACATTACGGATATCTTCCATTGAATGCACCTGGCCTGGGGCGCGAACCAGGTATTGCTCACCGCGCTTCTCGATGTAGCCGGCACCGACATTGTTGTTGTTGCGGTCGATGGCGGTCACCAGCTCCTGCAAGGTCAGGCCATAGGACGCGAGCTTTTCCGGGCTGGGCGCCACTTGGTATTCCTTGGCGTAGCCGCCGATGGAATTGATCTCGGTGACCCCGGGTACATTGCGCAACTGGGGCTTGATGATCCAGTCCTGGATTTCGCGCAGATCGGTCGGCGTGTAGGGCGTGCCGTCGGGCTTCTTGGCGCCTTCCTTGGCTTCGACGGTCCACAAGTAGATTTCCCCAAGTCCGGTCGAGATCGGCCCCATCGCTGGAGCAATTCCGGCCGGCAGCTTTTCACGGGCCTCCTGGATGCGCTGATTGACGAGTTGGCGGGCAAAGTAGATGTCCGTGCCGTCCTTGAAAATCACCGTCACCTGGGAGAGCCCGTAGCGTGAGAGCGAGCGGGTCTGTTCCAGATTCGGGAGACCCGCCATCACCGTTTCTACGGGATAGGTGACCCGCTGCTCCACCTCGAGTGGGGAATAGCCGGGCGCAGCGGTGTTGATCTGGACCTGGACATTGGTGATGTCCGGCACAGCATCGATGGGCAGGCGCTGGTAGTTGTAAATGCCCAGCCCGGCCATACCGATGACGGTGAGCAGTACCAGCCAGCGATGCTCGATGGCCAGACGGATAATGCGTTCAAACATGATCGGCTCCCTCGCTTAGTGGCTGTGCTCGGCACTGCCCTTGCCCAGCTCCGACTTGACGACGAAGCTTCCCGCGGCTGCGTAGGACATGCCCGGTTTCAGGCCACGGGCCACTTCGACGATCTTTCCGTCGGATCGCCCCAGAGTGACCGGTTGAGCGACAAAGCCGCCGGGTACTCGGGTGAAGATCACGGGCTTGTCATTGACGGTCTGGATGGCATCGGCTGCTACGGCGACCGGGACATCTGCTTCGCCCGACTGCACCTCAACGTTGACGAAGAGTCCGGGGCGCCATGCCATCTGCGGATTGGGAAGCGTCACTCGCGCTCGGGCAGTACGGGTTTCCTGGCCAAGGAGCGCGCCGACATAGGAGACCTTGCCTTCCGCCTTCGAGTCGAAGGCAGTGGCCTTCACGATGGCCGGTTCGCCGACCCTGACCGTGTTCAAATCCTTGGCGGGTACGATGATCTCGGCCCAGACCGAGGACAGGTCGGAGACGGTGAAGATGCTGGCGTCCTCTTTCACGGCCTCGCCCAGGGCTATATGTTTTTCCACCACCATGCCGTCGAATGGAGCCCGGATTTCATAGCGGTTGAGGGCTCCCGTCGCTTGCGGGGAAGCGCCGAGGGCAACGAGTTTTTGCTGGGCGTTAGCCATGGCGATTTCGGCTTCCTGCAGGACCTGCTTCGCTTGGAGGTAGTCCTGCTCGGCGGAAATCTTTTCCTCCCAGAGCCTCTTTTCGCGTTCATAAGTCGACTTCGCGAGGGCAAGGCGCTTCTGGGCAGAAAGCAATTCACTGCGCTGTTCAGACAGACCCGTGCTGGCAATCACAGCCAGAATCTGGCCCTTCTTCACCGTTTGCCCCAGGTTGGCCGGAACGCTTTCCACCACGCCGGCCAACCGAGGGACGACGTGGGCCGTCCGATCTTCATTGAAGCGAATCTCTCCCGGCAACTGCACGGCGGTTCGAATTCGGGCCGGCGCTGCTTTCTGAATGGTGATAGCGGCGGCCTGAACCTGCGCATCACTCAGTTCCACCTTGCCTTCCTCCTGGGCAAAGGTGAAGAGATAGGGGGCATTTGCCATCCGCGCCGCGACGGTCGCGTCGAAGACATGGGGCTCCTCAATCGCCACGACGCTCTTCAGATAGTCCTTTTCCACGGCGAAGGCGATTTCCTGCTTGTCCCCACTGGGCCGAGCAAGCGAAACGGAAACCTTGGCGGTGCTGGGCGATACCGGCTTGCCCTGCTGGAAGAGCCAGACCCGGAAGCGGGGTTCGCCGCCTTCTTCTGCCAGCAGGATTTCGAGGCCGAAGCCGTCTTCGGCAAAAAGCTTCCCGCCGTGAGGGCCGGTTTGTGGCCCCTCTTCATGATGTTCGGCATCGCCGTGCTCCTTGGCG
>CAMKYP010000380.1 GCA_946477505.1 uncultured Dechloromonas sp.
ACCTGCTTCATGCGCTTCTTGCCGGCCTTCTGCTTTTCCAGAAGCTTCTTCTTGCGGCTGATGTCGCCACCGTAACACTTGGCCAGCACGTCCTTACGCATGGCCTTGACGTTCTCGCGGGCGATAATGTGCGAACCGATAGCGGCCTGGATGGCCACGTCATACATTTGCCGCGGAATCAATTCGCGCATTTTGGAGGCCAACTCGCGACCGCGGTATTGCGAATTGGAGCGGTGCACGATCAGTGACAGTGCATCGACCTTTTCGCTGTTGATCAGGATGTCGAGCTTGACGACATCGGCCGCACGGTATTCCTTGAAATCGTAGTCGAGGGATGCGTAGCCCTTGGAGCAGGACTTCAGCTTGTCGAAGAAATCCATCACCACTTCGGCCATCGGCATTTCATAGACCAGCTTTACCTGGCGTCCATGGTAGTGCATATCGACCTGATTACCGCGTTTCTGGTTGCACAGCGTAATGACATTGCCAAGATAATCCTGCGGCACGAAAATCGTTGCCGTGATGATTGGCTCACGCACTTCTTCGATCTTCGAAATTTCCGGCAGCTTGGCCGGATTTTCCACCTGGATAACGCTGCCATCGCGCTGCACGACTTCGTAAACAACGGTCGGTGCGGTGGTGATCAGGTCTTGGTCGAATTCACGTTCTAGGCGCTCCTGCACGATTTCCATGTGCAAAAGTCCCAAGAAGCCGCAACGGAAGCCGAAACCCAGCGCCTGGGAGACCTCCGGCTCGTACTGCAGCGAAGCATCATTGAGCTTCAGCTTTTCCAGCGATTCGCGCAGCGAATCGTATTGGTTCGATTCGACCGGGTACAAACCGGCAAACACCTGCGGCTTGATTTCCTTGAAGCCAGGCAGCGGCTCGGCCGCCTTGCGGTCCACCGTGGTGATGGTGTCGCCGACCTTGGCGGCCTTCAACTCCTTGATACCGGAGATGACGAAACCCACCTCGCCCGCACGCAACTCGCTGCGCTGCACGGATTTCGGCGAGAAAACTCCGACCTGCTCGCAAAGCTGCTGCGCCTCGGTAGCCATGAAATACAGCTTGTCCTTCGGGCGCATCACACCATCGACAACCCGCACCAGCATGACGACACCAACGTAGTTATCGAACCATGAGTCGATGATCAGCGCTTTCAGTGGTGCCTCAGGGTCGCCCTTGGGTGGCGGCACACGGGCGACAACAGCCTCTAGGATGTCCTGCACCCCCAGCCCGGTCTTGGCCGAGGCCAGCACGGCATCGGTGGCATCGATACCGATGACATCCTCGATCTCCTGGCGGGCATTGTCCGGGTCGGCAGACGGCAGATCGATCTTGTTCAGGACAGGGACAACTTCGACATCGAGTTCGATGGCGGTATAGCAGTTGGCCACGGTCTGTGCTTCGACACCTTGGGACGCATCGACGACCAGCAAGGCTCCCTCGCAGGCGGACAAAGAGCGGGAAACTTCATAGGAGAAGTCCACGTGTCCCGGGGTGTCGATCAGATTCAGGTTGTAAACCTTGCCGTCCCGTGCCTTGTAGTTCAGCGCGGCGGTCTGTGCCTTGATGGTAATACCGCGCTCGCGCTCGATATCCATCGAATCGAGCACCTGCGCCTCCATTTCGCGATCGGACAAGCCGCCACAAAGGTGGATGATGCGATCGGCCAGCGTCGATTTGCCGTGGTCAATGTGCGCGATGATGGAGAAGTTTCTAATGTGATCCATTGCTGCCAGTAAAAAAGGGCGCTGTCCGGCGCCCTTCCCTTTTCAGAAGACCCTGAATTCTAGCGGATTCCAGCCAAATATTCACGGGTTTTGGCTTCATCCAGAAAGTAATGACAGAGCTCGGTATCGCCATGCAGCAAGACCGGCACCAGTTCATCGTATTTGGCCTCCAGAGCGGGATCGGCATCAACGTCGACGACTCGGACCGATGCTCCAAACTCCCTCGCCAGCGGTGCCAAAGCCACCTCCATGTCGTGGCAGAGATGGCAATAACCACGACTCATCAGGGTCAACTCAATTCCCACCATTCAAGCCCTTTATGGTGATGAAAGTCTGCATTTCGCCACGCCGGACGAGCAGGGTCACGTTGCTACCCTTTTCAAACTGGGCCAACAATTTGTTGAACTGATCGACCGACTTGACCTCTGCCGTTGCGCCCTTGCTGATCACGGCAATGATCACGTCACCGGGCCGCAGATCGGAGCGCGCACCGATGCCGCGCACATCCTCGACCAGAAGGCCAGAGTTCATCTTCAATTCGCGTTTTTGCTCTGCAGTCAGTTCACTCACCACCAATCCAAGCCGATTGGGGACCTGTTCTGCAGGCTTTGCGCCCTTGGAGGGTTTGCCGCCTGCCAGTTTTTCGTCGGGCATTTCACCCACTGTCACGGGAATATCGCGGGTCGTCCCCTTGCGCCACACCTGCACAGTGGAACGTGTTCCGGGACGGGTCGCAGCAACAAGACGCGGCAAATCCCCGGAATTGTTGATTGCCTTGCCGTCGAACTTGAGGATGACGTCGCCTGCCTCCACGCCGGCCTTTTCCGCAGGGCCACCCTTTTCCACGGAATTGACGACAGCTCCCATGGGACGCGCCAAGCCCAGTGAATCAGCCAACTCCTTGCTTACCTCCTGAATAACCACACCCAGACGACCGCGACTGACCTTGCCGGAGGCACGCAACTGGTTCTGGATATCCATTGCCACGTCGATCGGGATGGCAAACGACACGCCCATATAACCACCGCTGCGACTGTAGATCTGGGAGTTTATGCCAACAACCTCTCCTCGCATGTTGAACAGCGGCCCGCCCGAATTACCGGGGTTGATCGCGACATCGGTCTGGATGAAAGGCACATAATTTTCCTGCGGCAGCGAACGTCCTTTTGCGGACACGATGCCTGCCGTCACCGAGTTATCGAAACCGAACGGCGACCCGATGGCCACCACCCATTCGCCAACCCTCAGTTGCGCCGGGTCGCCGAGCTTCACGACCGGTAGTCCCGAGGCCTCGATCTTGATCAGCGCCACATCCGTCCGCTTGTCTGCACCGATGATCTTTGCCTTGAACTCGCGCTTATCGGTCAAACGGACCGTCACCTCGTCGGCTCCGTCGACAACATGGGCATTGGTCAGAATATAGCCATCGCCACTGACAACAAATCCGGAACCAAGCGACTTGTTCTCGAAGTCACGTGGCACGCCGCCACCCGGGGGGCGAGGAATAAAACGCTTGAAGAACTCGAAGGCCGGATCGTTTTCGTCAAACGGGAACGGCATCATCTGGGCCTGGCCGCGCACGACATGCGTCGTACTGATATTCACCACCGCCGGCCCCTGTTTTTCCGCCAAGTCGGAAAAGTCGGGCAAGCCACGTGTCTGCGCAAAAATGCCTGTAGACAGAAACCACAGGACAATGAGGGCTGCAAAACGTTTCATAGTCAACATGACCTCCTGGTTCAACTAGGAATGAGACACAAGATAGGGGCGACTACGGACACCTTTCGCCTCGAGGCGCGAGCGAAAGCGCACATAGCCAAGTGCTGCAATCAGGCCACAAATCGCGCCCACCACGGCACCCGGATCGCCGCCAATCGGCGTCCCGATCAGCGCACCGCCGATGACTCCCATCAAAGGCACACCGTAAGCGAGATTTGCCGTCCGGCGAACACTCCCGGACTGCGTGGCAACCACGACACGATCTCCAATACCGGCGCCAATGGTGTTTTCAGCGCGATAGGATTTGGGGCCGCTACAAAACATCTGGGTCAGCTGCTGCCCGCCGCAGCCGCCCTCCTCATGACATCGGCCGCAGCCGCCCTGCTCCACTTCAACGAGGGCATCGCCACCCTCCAGCGCGCGGACCACGCCGCGAACAGTGATCAATTCGTCAGCCATCAAGAATTACCAGCGTCTATCGGGTGCCGTGTCGAGTAGCGGCCTGAGCTTAGCGGCAACCGCCTCACGCGCGCGAAAAATTCGCGAGCGCACCGTGCCGATCGGACAATGCATGATGTCGGCAATCTCTTCGTAGGAGAGTCCTTCGAGTTCGCGCAGAACAATCGCCGTGCGCAACTCCTCAGGAAGCGAATCCATGGCGGCATTGACCGTATGGCCAATCTGCTTCGACAACAATAGGCTCTCCGGCGTATTGATGTCCCGCAGTTGGGAAGCATCCTCGAATCCTTCAGCCTCTTCGGAA
>CAMKYP010000381.1 GCA_946477505.1 uncultured Dechloromonas sp.
ATCGCCAACATGAACTACTCGATCTCGAACAACGCCGAATACGGCGAGTACGTGACCGGTCCGGAAGTCATCAACGAGCAGTCGCGCGTTGCCATGCGCAATGCCCTGAAGCGCATCCAGACCGGCGAATACGCCAAGATGTTCATCCTCGAAGGTCGTACCAACTATCCGTCGATGACCGCTCGTCGTCGCCTGAATGCGGTTCACCAGATCGAAACGGTCGGTGGCCAGTTGCGCGACATGATGCCGTGGATCAAGAAGAACAAGCTGGTTGACCAGTCCAAGAACTAAATTGGTCTCTGGCTTGGTAGCCGCTCTGCGTCCGTGCAGTTGAGGCTACCCTCGCTTCGGGCGGTGTGGGAAACTGCACCGCCCTTGTTGTTTGCGGATTTCGATGCTTTCCGGGTGTATCCTCTTCGGGTTGCCCGTTCATATAAGCCCCATGACCGAACTCAAACCCCGTAAATCGCTGTTTAATCCTGAAGTCAAGCGGCGCGGCATTTACGTGCTGCCCAACCTGTTCACTACGGCGGCACTGTTTGCCGGCTTCTTTGCCATCGTGCAGGCGATGCAGGGCGACTTCGCCCGGGCCGCCATGGCCATTTTCATTGCCATGGTGCTCGATGGGCTGGACGGTCGGGTAGCGCGCTTGACCAATACTCAGTCGGCCTTCGGTGCCGAATACGATTCACTGTCCGACATGGTCAGCTTTGGTGCGGCACCGGCTCTCGTGATGTACGAATGGGCCTTGCGCGACCTGGGTCGGCTGGGCTGGATCGCCGCCTTCATCTACTGCGCCGGTGCGGCGCTGCGTCTGGCGCGCTTCAATACCACGCTGGAGGTGATGGACAAGCGCTACTTCCAGGGGCTTCCGTCGCCGGCCGCCGCCGCATTGGTGGCTGGTCTGGTCTGGGTAATGATCGAGACCGGCGTGGCAGGCGGCGATGTACGCTGGTTTGCGTGCGCGCTGACAATCTTTGCCGGCGTGACCATGGTCTCGAATATCCGCTTCTACAGTTTCAAGGATATCAACCTGAAGAAAAGCGTGCCTTTCTTCGTGATTGCGGCCATCGCCCTCGGTTTTGCCCTGGTCGCCTATAGCCCGGAAATCGCGCTGTTCGGTTTCTTCGTCGTGTATGGCCTGTCTGGCTATGTCCAGGCGGCAATCGGCCTGCTCAAGCGCAAGCCCCAGTAATTCCCGGAGTTCTTCATGAAACAGCATCTGGTAATTTTCGATACGACGCTGCGCGACGGCGAACAGAGCCCGGGCGCGTCGATGACCAAGGAAGAGAAGATCCGCGTCGCCCGCCAGCTGGAAAAGATGCGTGTCGATGTGATCGAGGCCGGATTTGCCGCCGCTTCTCCCGGTGATTTCGATTCGATCCATTCCATTGCCCAGGCGATCAAGGATTCCACGGTCTGCTCGCTGGCCCGCGCCAACGAGAACGATATCGGCCGTGCCGGCGAGGCCATCAAGCCGGCCAAATCGGGGCGTATTCATACCTTCATCGCCACGTCGCCGATCCACATGGAGAAAAAGTTGCGCATGACGCCGGACCAGGTGGTCGAGCAGGCCGTCAAGGCGATCGGCTGGGCGCGGCAGTATACCGACGATATCGAGTTTTCGGCCGAGGATGCCGGTCGCTCGGAAACCGATTTCCTGTGCCGTATCTTCGAGGCAGTGATCAAGGCCGGTGCCAAGACCATCAACGTGCCGGATACCGTCGGTTACGCCATTCCCTTCCAGTACGCCGAAACCATGCGCCAACTGATCGAACGCGTTCCGAATTCGGACAAGGTCGTCTGGTCGGTACATTGCCACAACGACCTCGGGCTGGCCGTTTCCAACTCGCTGGCCGCCGTGCTGGCCGGGGCGCGCCAGGTCGAATGTACGATCAATGGTTTGGGTGAGCGTGCCGGCAATGCTGCGTTGGAAGAAATCGTCATGGCGGTGCGCACCCGTCCGGATATTTTTCCGGTCGAATCCCGGATCGATACGACGCAGATCGTTCCCGCATCCAAACTGGTGTCGCAGATCACCGGATACCCGGTGCAGCCGAACAAGGCGGTGGTCGGTGCCAATGCCTTCGCGCACGAGTCGGGCATCCATCAGGACGGCGTGCTCAAGCACCGCGAAACCTACGAAATCATGCGCGCCCAGGATGTGGGCTGGAGCCAGAACAAGCTGGTGCTCGGCAAGCACTCAGGGCGGAATGCCTTCAAGACCCGCCTGCAGGAACTGGGCATCGAGCTGGAAAGCGACGAAGTGCTGAATGCCGCCTTTTCTCGTTTCAAGGAACTGGCTGACCGCAAGCACGAGATTTTCGACGAGGACCTGCATGCGCTGGTTTCCGAGGAGGTTGTCACGCCGGACCAGGAGCACTACAAGCTGGTTTATTCGCATGTCTGCTCGGAAACCGGCGAAATGCCTTTCGCCAAGGTGATCCTCAATGTTGGCGGCGCCGAGAAGAAGGGCGAAGCCAGCGGCGGCGGTCCGGTCGATGCGACCTTCAAGGCGATCGAAAGCATCGTCGGTAGCGGCGCCGAACTGCTGCTTTACTCGGTCAATGCCATCACCACCGGTACCGACGCGCAGGGCGAGGTGACGACGCGGCTATCCAAGGACGAGCGTATCGTCAATGGCAATGGCGCGGATACCGACATCGTCATCGCGTCGGCCCGTTCCTACCTGAATGCCCTGAACAAGCTGCATTCGTCACTGGATAAGGTCAAGGCTCAGGGCGACGTTTGAGCACTGGGGGCACCGAGCGAAAGCCGCCTCAGTTTGACTGGGCGGCTTTTTCTTTGGTGGGCGCGATGCGCGTGGCCCGGATGTAGAGAACGAGCGCCGCAAAAAGCACAACTGAAAGCAGTGTTTCTCCCGCCGCCAGCCATTGCGACAGGCCGCTGTCGCTGGTGGCGCGTGTCGCTCCTTCCATCAGATAAAACTGGATGAACAGCGACAGCCATTTGTAGGTATAGCGCTTGCCGCGCAGGATGCCGAACAGTGGGAAAAGCAGGAAGGCACCCTTGAGTATCATCCACGAGCCGCCCGGTTTGAGGGGGGCGAGCCAGCCTTCCCAGGCGAGACAGAGGGCGATCAGCAGGATCAGGCTGGTGCTGGCGATGAGTTGATAGCGTTGGGCGTTCACGGGCGATTCAGTTTTTCGGTGAGCAGGGCCAGACGTTTGCCCAAGGCAAAGGCCAGGCGGCTTTCTTCGTTGGATAGCTGTGGGTTGCCGGCATGTCCGGCGACGTGGCTTGCGCCGTAGGGCGTGCCACCGGTTGCGGTCGATGCCAGTTCGGGTTCGGTAAAAGGCAGGCCCATGACCAGCATGCCGTGATGCAGCAGGGGGAGTGTCATCGAGAGCAAGGTTGCCTCGTTGCCGCCATGCTGGCTGCCGCTCGACGTGAAAACGCAGGCCGGTTTGCCGGTTAGCGTGCCGTTCTGCCAGGCGGCGACGGTGCTGTCCCAGAAATACTTCAGCGGAGCGGCCATGTTGCCGAAGCGAACCGGGCTGCCCAGTGCGAGTGCTGCGCATTCCTGCAGGTCGGAAAGTTCGACGTATGGGGCGCCGGAATCAGGAATTGCGGGGGCCACTGCTTCGCACACCGTGGATATGCGGGGAACAGTACGCAGCCGGGCCTGCATCCCGGGAACAGCCTCGATGCCATTGGCAATGCGTTCGGCCAGGGCACGAACCGAGCCGCGATGGCTGTAATAGAGGATGAGAATGTCTTGCATGGTCGGCTATTATACGGCCCCATGCAGAAGCACCTTCGTTCCCGATCGGCCAAAGTCCGCTCCGCCGGCCCGGTCGGCATTTTTCGCCGTTTTCTCAGCGAAAACATGATGCAGACCAGTTCGGCCCTTGCGTTCACGACCCTGATGGCCCTGGTGCCGCTGGTTGCCGTGGTGCTCGCCGTTGCCGGCGCGATTCCCTTTTTCGACGTGCTGGTCGGTCGGCTTGACCTGCTGGTGCGTGAAGCCTTGTTGCCCGGCGGTGCTGCGGGGGTCATCGCCGGGAATATCGGAAAGTTCTCCCAAAAGGCGCAGCAGCTCACGTTGGCAGGCATCGGCCTCTTGAGTGTCACGGCCTTCCTGTTGATGAATACCATCGAGCGGGCGTTCAATCATCTATGGCAGGTCAAGCCGCGCCCGTTTCTTGCGCGCATTCGTCTTTACGCTTT
>CAMKYP010000382.1 GCA_946477505.1 uncultured Dechloromonas sp.
CGGCTGCACGCAGAGCGGACGGGCCTGGCCGAGGAAGTCGCCGGTTTCGCAGACCGGGCCGACCACGTCGTAGTCGCGCTTCGCACCGTCGCGCGGCACGACCGGTTCGATATCGTGCCAGGCCTCGTACAGCGCCGGGCGCATCAGGTCGTTCATCGCGGCGTCGATAATGGCGAAATTCTTGCCCTCGCCTTCCTTCAGGTACTCGATCTTCGTCAGTAGCAAACCCGCATTGCCGACCAGTCGGCGGCCTGGTTCGAGGACCACCTGCAGGCCGCGGCCTTGCAGCTTGTCGAGCAACGGTGTCAGGTAGGAGGCGACAGTCGGCTGAACCTGGTCGGCCTTGTACTTGATCCCAAGCCCGCCACCGAGGTCGAGGTGATGAATGTGGATCGCTTCGCTGGCCAGTTGGTCTACGAGGGCCAGGATGCGGTCGAGGGCTTCGACGAAGGGCGAGGGGTCGAGCAGTTGGGAGCCGATGTGGCAGTCGATGCCGGCCACCTGGATATTCGGCAGGGCGGCAGCGCGACGGTAAAGCGGCAGGGCGTCATCGTAGGCAACCCCGAACTTGGCTTCCTTGAGACCGGTCGAGATGTAGGGATGCGTCTTCGGGTCCACGTTCGGATTGACGCGCAGGCTGATCGGGGCCTTTTTGCCACACTGGCCTGCTACGTCGTTTAACCGCTCCAGTTCGGGGATTGATTCGATGTTGAAGCAGAAAATGCCGGTGTCGAGGGCTAGCTTCATTTCAGCAGCTGTCTTGCCGACGCCAGAGAAAACGACCTTCTTCGGGTCGGCGCCAGCGGCCAGAACGCGCTGCAGTTCGCCACCGGAAACGATGTCGAAGCCGGCGCCCATGCGAGCGAACACGTTGAGTACGGCGAGGCTCGAGTTGGCCTTGACGGCGTAGCAGACCAGCGCGCCGCTGCCGGCCGGATGGCTGCCGAGAACATTCTGGAATTCGCGCAGCGACTCGGTCAACGCAGCGCGGGAGTAAACATAGGCCGGCGTACCGAACTGATCGGCGAGTGCAGGCAGGGCGACGGATTCGGCGTGCAGGACACCGTTTTTCAGGGCAAATTGGGTCATTGGGCGCTCGGGCGAGTGGTCGTGCTAACATCCTTGGCAGGCGTCTTTCCGCTGCCCAGCAGTGGTTCCGGCGCCGGGCCGGACGGCCTTTCGAGCTGGCCTTTCATGCCGCATGCGGCGAGGCCGAGAATGATCAGTAGGGCAGCGATTCTGAACATGTTGGGGACGCTGTCAGCAAAGAGCGGGATGGTAGCACACGATGGATGACAAGGATTTCAACCGCCTGGCCGACGAGACCTTGGCCAGGATAGAGGCGGCTCTCGAAGCCAGCGGCGCCGATCTGGATTTTGAACTGGGGGTGGGCGGTGTGCTGGAGATTGAGTTTGCCGACGACAGCAGGATCATCGTCAATCGCCACGGCGTAAATAAGGAAATCTGGGTCGCTGCACGCGCCGGGGGGTTCCATTTCCGCTGGGACGGTGCAGCGTGGCGCGACACGCGGGATAACGCCGAATTGTTTGAGAAGATATCCGGGCTCGCCAGCCAGCAGGCCGGCGAGCCCGTCAATCTGTATTGATCAGTCGCTGGGCGGCGAGCTGAGGTCCGGCTTGGGCAGCGGCACGGCATCCTGTGATTCCTCGTCCGCTGCGCGCTCCTTCGCATTTTCGGCGTAGATATAGGTACGCTCCCGCCCTTCGCCGTACGCGATGAGCCCTTCGGGCACCGGCAGGGTTTGCATGGGAACGTCTTTCAGGGCCCGGTTCATATAGCCGATCCAGATGGGCAGAGCGGCGACGCCACCGGTTTCACGGTCGCCCAGCTTGCGCGGCTGATCGAAGCCGATCCAGGCGCAGCCAGCAACCGTCATCTGGTAGCCGCAGAACCAGGCATCGACATATTCGTTGGTGGTACCCGTCTTGCCAGCAAGATCCTGTCGCTTGAGGGCTGCGGAAGCCTTGGCTGCCGTGCCGTAGATGGTTACATCGCGCAGCATGGTGTCCATCATGAAGGCATTACGCGGATCGATGGCGCGAATGCTTTCATCTCCGGCCTCGATCTCGGTCGAGTGAGCCACAACTTGGTCGCGCTCGTCGCGAATCTCGCGAACGATGAAAGGATTGACCTTGTAGCCGCCGTTGGCAAAGACCGAGTAGCCGGTCACCATCTGCCACGGCGTGACCGAACCGGCGCCGAGCGCCATGGTCAGGTAGGGTGGATGCCGGGCGGCATCGAAGCCGAAGCGGGTGGCGTAATCCTGGGCGTAGTTTGTGCCGATCGCTTGCAGGATGCGGATCGAGACCATGTTTTTGGATTTGGCGAGCGCCGTCCGCATCTTCATCGGGCCTTCGTACTTGCCGTCATAGTTGTGCGGTTCCCATGCCTGGGCCCCGGTCTGGCTGGCTGGAATGGTGATCGGTTCGTCGGCGATCACGCTGCCCGGGCCGAAGCCTTTCTCCAGAGAAGCAGAGTAGATGAAGGGCTTGAAGCTGGACCCCGGTTGGCGCCAGGCCTGGGTAACATGGTTGAACTTGTTGCGATTGAAGTCGAAGCCGCCGACCAGCGCGCGGATGGCACCGTCTTGCGGTGAGATGGCGACAAAGGCGGATTCAACCTCTGGCAACTGGCTGATCTGCCAGTTACCCTTGTCGTCCTTTTGCAGGCGGATAATCGCGCCACGCTTCAGGCGCTTGTTGGGCGGCGCCTTGTCGTCGAGCATCTTGGCAGCGAACTTGGTGGCGTCGCCGGTCAGGGTGACGATTTCCCCGCCTTTCCTGTAGGCGCGTATCTGTTTGGTATCGGCGGCCAGGACCAGCGCCGGGATCAGGTCGCCGGTATCGGCAATATCCTGCAGGACTTCGTCGATGGCTTCGTCTTGGTCGGACTTGATGTCCTTCATTTCCAGATAGGATTCGGCGCCCCGATAGCCGTGTCGTCGGTCGTAATCCATGACGCCTTTGCGCAGGCTGTTGTAAGCGGCTTCCTGTTCGGCCTTGATGATCGTGGTGTAAACCTTCATGCCGCGAGAGTAGACGTCTTCCGGGAAGCGTTCGGCAGTTATCTGGCGGGCCATTTCGGCCACGTATTCGGCATGCACGGCGTAGCCGGCCAGCTCTCGCTTGACGATCAGCGGTTCTTTCAGTGCCGCCGCCTGTTGCGCGTCGGTGATATAGCCCAGCTCGTGCATTCGGCGCAGCACGTATTGCTGGCGCAGTTTCGCGCGGTTGGGGTTGACTACCGGGTTGTAGGCGGACGGTGCTTTCGGCAGACCCGCCAGCATGGCGGCCTCGGCAATCGAGATATCCTTGAGCGGCTTACCAAAATAAATCTGGGCAGCGGCCGCGAAACCGTAGGCGCGTTGTCCCAGAAATATTTGGTTGATGTAGAGCTCGAAAATCTGATCCTTGCTCAGGTTGCTTTCGATCTTGAACGACAGCAGGGCTTCGTAAAGCTTGCGGGTGTAGGTCTTTTCCCCGGTCAGAAAGAAATTTCTCGCCACCTGCTGCGTAATGGTGGAGGCACCTTGGCGCTTTCCTCCTCCTAGCAAGTTGGCGCCTGCCGCACGCAGGATGCCGGTGTAGTCGATGCCGCCATGCTGGTAAAAGCGATCGTCCTCGGCCGACAGGATCGCGTGCTTCAATACCGGTGGAACGTCCTGAAATGCGACCACCGCACGGCGTTCCTCGCCATATTCTCCAATCAGGAATCCGTCTGCGGTATAAACACGAAGTGGGATTTTTGGGCGGTAATCTGTCAATACTTCAAGTGATGGCAAATTCGGGTAGGTCAGGACAAGAATGATCAGGACCATTGCCACACCGATTGCCGCCAGGCCGACTAAAAATATGACGGGATAAAGAAATAGACGCAGTGTGGGGGGCAGAGTGGGCACTGTTTTCGAGCGGTATAGATGAAGTTGCGCCGATTATACGCCGTGCCATATTCCGGCCGTGAAAATGCTTTACACACCTATAGGTTGTTGCTAGCATCTGAAGTGAATTATTGGTTATTTTTGTAACTTCGTAATCCGTAAGGACTTTTTGGGGGTCTGGTGGGCTTCGATATCTCAGCGTTGTTAAATCCTAAGGCGCGCTCCCTTTTCGGCCTGGACATCAGTTCCTCGGCTGTCAAGATGGT
>CAMKYP010000383.1 GCA_946477505.1 uncultured Dechloromonas sp.
CTTCCGGAAGCGCTCGACCTCCCGGCGAGTGAGTCGAATTTGCGAGCCGAGGCGGATCATCATCGTTCTGCGTGAAGGGTTGAGCCTTCATCTTGATCAAATTTTCCAGGCTTGTCGCGGGTTTTACGGCGGTCACGCAAAAAATTTATGCAGTGCCAATAAGCTGATATCACGGTCACACTGGAGTGCAAGTAGGCCCTTTGGAGCAAGCTGGCGGCACCTTTGCACCGCAGAAAGCGATCGGCACGCCCTGATCACCAACGCCATTCGCAAGCCCGTCGGATTCCGGCTGCTTGAACGTTGCGTCCTCTGCATCCCCTTGAATCCACCCTACCGATGCCGGAAACTGACTGGGCATACCTGCATTCCATCGTGGGATGTAGCCCGGCTCTGGCCGGCGTCGCAGTCGTTACCTGCCTCATTCATCGTGCCGACCGATGTTACGTACATTCGTCCGCACCTTCATCCCAAGCGGGGACCTCGTCCCGGTTGGGATCGGCGTCCCCGCTTTTCTTGTTTCATCGAGGAGAGCGCCATGAATCTATCTGCCTTGTCCCGCGCCGATCTGGTCAGCGAATTACTCTCGCCCCTGGGTTGCGCGTCGGGTGCCAACCCTTTGCACGTCAGCGATGCCGTGGCGCAAATGGGCATGCTTGGCACCACCGATACCGTTCTCGCCCATCGCCTGGGCATTGCCCGCGAATTGCTGCTGCGCGATCTGCGTGAGCAGATGCGCAGCGGCCCGTTGATGAACTCGCCGCAAGTGCTGCGCGATTGGCTGCGGCTGTATTGCGCTGGGCTCGAACACGAGGTGTTCCTGGCGCTCTACCTGGACGCCCAGCATCGCCTGATCGAAGTCGAGGAGTTGTTCCGGGGAACCCTGACCCAGACCTCCGTCTATCCTCGGGAAGTGGTCAAGGGGGCGCTCGCCCGTAACGCCTCGGCGCTAGCCGTTGCGCATAACCATCCATCGGGGGAAGCCGAGCCCTCGCGGGCCGACGAGTTGCTGACACAGACACTGAAGTCGGCTCTAGGCCTGGTGGATGTGCGGCTGATCGACCATTTCGTCGTCGCCGGCGACAGGGTGGTCTCGTTTGCGGAAATTGGACTGGTGTAGCGCCATGCGCCGCCCGCCTACCGTGCCGCATCCGACCGTGAACAGTATATCTACCGCACCGGGCCGTGCGGCGTCTTCTGTCATGTGAGGGGACCATCATGTCGATGAGAACCCCTTCCCATTGCCCCCTTTGCACAGGCGAGGGTGTGCCGCTGGGTACGCTCGGACACCTGCGCTGGTTCCGTTGCCGCGACTGCGGCATGACCTATAGCCGTCAGACTGGCACGCGCTCCAAGACCAGCTCGACGCCCCATCCACCTGGAGGATATCCGCATGGAAACACAATCTGTGGCGAGCCTGCGAACGCACATCGAACCCCTGGCCACGCTGTCGCTCTTGCATCTGAGCCCGAGCACCCGCCTGAAACTGGCCGATGACGAGTTGTCGGTCAATGCCTATCCGACCGACTGCGGCGGCATCCTCTACGTCGGCGCGCCACGCTACCGGATTCCGGTGGAAGCCGACTTGGCGGCGATCTTCGAGGTTGCCGAGCAGGCCGGCGTCGTCTGGCTGAAGTTCGACAGCGAGGCGACCGTGATTGAGGGCCTGCCGGTTTACGACCGGTCAGCGCCCGACGCATAAGGTGGTTGTAAACAGACCGAGATTAGATTAACGCGCCGCCGTGATGGACGACATGATCACGGCGGTGCCCAGCATCCCAGATGCGTACGAATGCTCGGACGGTGCGACTCGATCGCGATATCTCGCCAATTCACCCAGCAAGATCGTCACCCCTTGTAGCAAACCGGCGGTCAGGCAGGGGCAACGAGATCATCGCACCATCCCAGCCCGAGAGTCTTCCAGGTAGGCTGCGATGATGACGCGCCGGAAGTCGAAACTGTGCGCATCCTCATCTTCCTTTAAGGCCCGATCGAATCCTTCGGGATCAAAATTCCGACACCCCTCCAGATAACGCCGGAAGTCCAGGTCAGCCTTATAGGAATCCCATACTGATTTGTCATAGACCGACATGATTTCACCTTTAAAGAAATGGGTTGGAACACCTAATCGCGACGACTGGGCACCGAGGATATCTTTCGAATTTCCGGCGCGGCGTCATGGTCGACGCCAGCCTGGTCCGCCCACCGTCGTCGATCATCACCTTGTCCCCACTCAACGCCCGGCAACCATCCTGACCCACTGGCCGCGACCCAATCCGCCTCATTTTGGCAACACCCCGGATTTCTCCAGCGTTGTCCCCGCCAGCCATCGATCCAGTATTGCGTCATGGTTCCTCCGGTGGTCGTCAAGGGAAGTACCAAGGAGTCGTTGAAACCGGAACACCAATTCCTTTAGCCCGTACTTCTGGAGACTCAACACGATCGCCAGGAGTTCGGTCGACAATTCGGCGTGATCCTCCTTGTGCCGATCGATAGGGTTTCGCAATAGCGGATCTGCCGTAAATGACCTCATCAAGTCTTCTTCATGCCAGAAGCGCTCAGTAAGGAAGATCAGCGCATCGCCGAGGATTTTGTCGAACGCCGCCGAATCGGGTGCCGGGCAGGTCGCGAAACTACGCCCTAAGTCCAATTCCTGCTTCTCGAGCAAAGCCTTGGCACACGTCAGGAGTCGATCGACCTCCTTGAATTGCAGTTTTGGTTCACCGATAACAGCCAATCGATCAGTCCTTTGATCAGCAGGCAACAGTTCAGCTTCAGGTAAGGGATGAAACATCGGAAGCGGCTGCCTTCAATAAGCACATGGAATTATTGTAGATTATAATCCGTGGATTAACGGTCTCGCCACCCCCATGCTTGCGGCGTGGACGATAATGATTTCAACAAGCTGTGCCTTCAGTTGGCGGGGCAAATCAAGGCTGCCCGGCAACAGGCCAAACTCTCTCAGGAGTCACTTGCGCTCGCTGCGGAAGTTGATCGGACCTACGTGTCGCAATTGGAGCGGGGGATCGCGAATCCCTCCTTGTTGATTCTCTATCGACTCGCCAAGACGCTGGGTCTTGAGTTGAAAATATCCTTCATCTCGGCCCCGGAGGGTGGCTTGCCCTCGTAGGGCAGATTAACTTTAGTGTTTACCGTTGCCGGTATTTTCGAGGGGCACTCCAAGGGCTGGAGCATCCCCGTCGAGGTGCCCCCTGCCCGAGGAACATGTGCCACAAGGCATGGGACCCGATGCGCAGGCCTCCAGATCAATCACTGTATCTGCCATGGCGGTCAGTTCCGGTGTCTGGGATACGAAGAACTCCCGCTGATATACGAAGGATTCGTTGCGCCGCGCGGTATGTCGACTATCTGCGCGAGGCGCGGCCACCCTGTTCGTCCCGCCACGTCTTTGTCCGAGCGCAAGCACCTCACCAAGAGTTCGCCAGCGGAACGGCCATCGCCGGGATCTTCCGCCACGCACTGGGCCGTGCCGGCCTCAATCCGCCCAGCCAGGGTGCCCAGCTTACGAAACGGAATAAATGTACGCCAAACCTATGCGCAACACCCGCGCTGCTGCTGAATCGGTGGGCACTTGACCGAGCCGAATGAGCAGAATACGCAGCAGTCGCCCGGCGCGGGTCGCAGCAGCGTCTTGCAGTTGCTGCACTCGTAGAAGAACTGGCAGGCATCCGTGGGCATGGTTTCCTGCTTGGCAAAGCCACAGTGCGGACAGGTCAACACGGACTCAAGCACGATCTCGCTCATCCCGGTCTCACTTCCGCACGGTGGACGGATAGCCCGCGTTGGTCGTAGCTTTGGTCAGCGCTTGCGGCTGGACCTTGTCCGAGTCATAGATCACGGTGGCGGTCTTCTTGTCGAAATCGACCTGGGCGGTGCTCACTCCGGGCACCTTTTCCAGCGACTTCTTGACGGTGATCGGGCACAGTTCGCAGGTCATGTTCTGTACGGCGAGCGTGACGTTTTTCGGCGCAGCGGCCTGCGCCGCGAGGGACAAGGCAGCGAGCGCGGCCAACAGCAGTTTGCGCATGGGAATCTCCTTTCAGTTGAACAACGGGGCCAACCACGGCACGGCCAAGAGGCCGAGCAGCAACGCGGCGACGATCCAGAACACCAGCCGCTGCCGCTTGAGCG
>CAMKYP010000384.1 GCA_946477505.1 uncultured Dechloromonas sp.
TGCACTACCAGCCCGTCGTCGATCTGCGCAGTGGTGGGATTGTCGGCGCGGAAGCTCACAAGGCCGACCAGGCAGCGCCGGCCCTCTATGGCCCCGAGAAGGGGCCAGAAAGGCCCGCCAGGGCCTCGTAGCCTAGCGGCGAGGGCCACCGGCCCGGTGAGCGTCGGGAAGGCGCTGGAAGCCCGCCAGGGGCGAGACGGGCGGCCGTGGCCGCCTGGCTCGATGCGTAGCACGACATAGCCGGTTCTCGCGGCCGCCGGCCGGGAGAATCCCCCGCAGCTTGGCCCCTCAAATGTCAAAGAGTGGATCTCATCGTCGGAAGTGGCGATGCGAGATCCAGCGGCGGCCGTCATCGTCGGAACTGGCGATGGGGCCCTCGGGGCATCGTTGGATGTGGCGATGGTCGACCGTGGCCAGGACGTGGCCAGCCTCGCCGGAAGTGACGATGCTGCAGCTCGACGTGCGCGAGCTGGTGCGCGGTACTGCCTGGGGTTGTAAGCCGGAACCCTGGAAATTTCCGTCAGAGCAAGCAGTCGAGTATCCAACCGCCATCTAGCGGGCTAACCCCGAACCGCCCCTGCCAGGCTTGTTCCGCCCTGTAGCGATGCGATCAGCATTCGCCGCTACGGCGGCGCAGACGTGGTTCGGGTGAAATTTGTAATAGTCGGCCCAGCGGCTGGGGTTCAGCCTGGACGAGATTGCCGAGCTGCTGCGACTCGACGATGGCACCCACTGCGAGGAAGCCAGCAGCCTGGCCGAGCACAAGCTCAAGGACGTGCGCGAGAAGATGGCCGACTTGGCACGGATGGAGGCCGTGTAGTCTGAACTGGTGTGCGCCTGCCACGCGCAAAAAGGGAACGTTTCATGCCCGCTGCCATAAGGCTTGTCCGGCTCCGGCAACAAGCCCTTGCGCTGATAGAAGCGGATCGTCTCCACATTGACTCCGGCGGCCTTGGCAAAAAGGCCAATGGTCAGGTTCCCCAAATTGTTTGCCATAGCGCTTTGAGCCGTAGGAGGAGTTGTAAGCCGAAATTGCCACAAGAGCGACTGGTCAAGCATAGCCAACCCACCCCATGCCGATTGCAATGCCTATCCCGATAGCCAGCATCCCAGGCAGGCAGCGCAACAGAAAGTCGCGCCCAGCAACCCAGGCAAGGAGACCGGTCTTGAAGCACAGGTTAGAGAGAATCGCCAGGCCGATCGCGTTGGCAGCGACTTCGGCCCCCAGTTTCCCATTCCTAAACAGGCGCAGGGTCGACAATGCGATGGCATCGAGTTCGGTCAGCCCGGACACGGCGGACGCCAAGTAGAGCCCGCGCGTTCCCGCCCAATCGGACAGCCACGAGGCCAAAAGCAAGATGATGGCATACATCGCACCGAAGCTCAGCGCAACCCGTAACTCGGTCGGATTGGCAACTTCCGGCAAGAGGAGTGATTCCCCTGTCCGCGAACGATGCCAGACGAACAGTACCGCCAAGCCGCCTGCCACCAAGTTGCCGACCAACACCGGCCAGAGGGTCGCCATCAAGGAGGGCGCGATGGCGACGGCGATCATGCCCAGGCGCACGGACACGACCAGATTGGCCATGAGAATGACGATCGTCGACGTCTGCGCCATGGTCGGCGTCTGGCGGGCATGACGGGCGTACACCAGGGTAGTCGCGGTACTCGACACCAGACCTCCCAGCAGACCGAGCAAGGGCGGGCCAAAGCGATCTCCGACCGTACGCATGGCCAAATAGCCGGCCAGGCTCAAGCCGGCAATCAGGACGACCATCAGCCAGACGTGATGAGGATTGAAAGCGCCATAAGGCCCATATCCGACGTTGGGCAGGAGTGGCAGCACGATAAAACTCAGAGCTGCGAACTGCAGGATCGACACCAGGTCCCGGGAAGTAATCCGTGAGCTCAACCCGCGTAGTTCGGCCTTGAAATGGAGCAGCGCTGCGGCAGCAATGGCTAGCATAATAGCATAACGCCCGTGGCCGAGCCAAACCATCGTCCCGAGGGTAAACGAAAGGAGGATGGCCATTCGTGTGGTGGGCCCTGCGTGGCTCTCGCTCTCCCCGGTCCCGGTCGGACCGAAAACCATGATTCCCGTCATGGCCAGCAAGGCGGCAGGGAGAAACCAGGGCGCCCCGGCGCTTTGGCCGACGAGGGCGGCGATGGTTCCGAACAGCGCGGCCAAGGCCGAAGTTCGTAACCCCATTGCCGAACCGGCGCGTTCACGCTCGACCCCGATCAGGAGGCCGATGGCCAAGCTGGTCAGAAAAGAGATCAGATGCTCGTTGACGTTAGGGTCCATTTGCGCTTCCCGCAGCTCACCTGACCAACTGTCGGTCAGATGGAAATCACTTGTTGAATTAACATACCATCGTCCCCCCGGCATCCCGGTCGATGACAAAAATATAATTGGGCAGCAATTCGGTAGTCAGCTTGAGTGACGCAGCATACTTCTTACCAGAGATATGAAAACGAGGGAAGGAACCATGGATATTCATCACCCAAGAGAGTTGAGGGATGCCTTCAGGGATACGAATAGCGCAGGTGCATGCCAGCCTGGTGGTAGTGAACTTTCCGGGGTGAGTGCTGGTGGCCCGCCCGCCGTTCCGCCCTATCTGGAGAAACACTATTGGTGGGCGTATGTGCGACCGTGGGCGGTGCGATTCTTCGAACGTCGTTGGCTAGTCAATCTCATCCTGTGGGGCAACTACTGCCGACTGCGCGATGCCGCGCTGAATGCGCTCGGCCAAGCCTTGCCCGGCAAAACTTTGCAGATCGCCTGTGCCTACGGCAATTTGACGGAGCATCTCAATCGGCGCGTCAAAATCGGCGGCGGCCATCTGGAGGTTGTCGACGTCCTCCCCGTCCAGTTGGAAAACCTGCGCCGCAAGCTGGCGGATGAATCGGTTCGCCTCCTGGCGCGTGACTCGTCGGACCTGAGACTGCCGGCTGCCAGTTATGACCGAGTTGTGCTGTATTTTTTGTTGCACGAGCAACCGGCGGCTGTCCGCGAGCAGACCTTGGCTGAAGCCTTCCGGGTAGTAAAGCCCGGTGGCGTTGTGCTCATTGTCGATTTTGCCCGCCCTGCTCGGTGGCATCCCTTGCGCTATCTCTGGCTCCCGGTGCTCTGCCGGCTTGAACCTTATGCGGCCGACCTCTGGCACCACGAGATAGATAGCTGGCTGCCAGCGACTCGATCCGTCCGGAAGCTCGACAAAGCCTCGCTCTTTGGTGGCCTCTACCAAATCCTCCGCATCAACACCTGACAGGGTAGATCAAGCAGTCGTGTTATCGGCCGCCTTCGCGTTCAAAGTCTCCGCGTGAATCACGCCCATGGACTTCCGCCGGTCAGTCCTGCAGCAAATGGCGATAGGGATTCGACAATAGCGCTCCCTATCATCTGCCCCCCGTCAGGAGTTGGGCTCCCGAAATGATGTGCGGCCGACCTGGGCAGCGGCGTGTTGAGGTCAGATTTCGAAGCTTTGAACCAGCGAACCCAAAACAAGACTCCAGCCGTCCACCAGTACGAACATCATGATCTTGAACGGGAGGGAAACGGCAACCGGCGACATCATGACCATGCCCAGCGACATCAGAATGCTGGCAACGACCATATCGATGACCAAGAAGGGAATGAAGATGATAAAGCCGATCTGGAAAGCGGTTTTCAATTCGCTGATCAAGAATGCTGGAATGAGGATGCGCATGGGCGTATCTGCCGGTTTCTCGATCTTGTCGATACGGGCGACGTCGGCGAACAGGGCCAAGTCACTCTCCCGCGTTTGCTTCAACATGAAGCTGCGCGTCGGCACGGATGCGCGCTCGGCAGCCTGCATGATGTCGATTTTCTCTTCGGAGAGCGGCAGGTAGGCATCCGTATAAATCTTTTCCAGGACGGGAGTCATGACGAACCCGCTCAGAATCAGCGCCAGTCCAACCATGACCTGGGTCGGCGGTGAAGTTTGCGTGCCTAGCGCCTGGCGCAGCAGCGACAGGACAATAATGATGCGCGTGAAGCTGGTCATCATCAACACGGCCGCCGGGATAAAGGTCAGCGCTGTCATCAAGATCAGCAACTGGAGGCTTAGCAGGCTGCTGAAATACTTCCCCATCCTGTCGACGAAACAGCGGGTTTGATCG
>CAMKYP010000385.1 GCA_946477505.1 uncultured Dechloromonas sp.
TATTGATTCCAAACAAATCCGCACCATGCCATTTTGGCAGGCGCTCAGAAATCCAGTTCGTACAGCTTGATCAGGCGGTAGATGTTGCGTTCGCTGATGCCCAGGACAGCGGCCACCTGCGCCCGATTACCGGCATGCCGAATCAGGCTCTGGCGCAGGCATTCGCGCTCGACCTCGGCCAGCTTCGGCTCATGCTCGAAGGCGTAGATCACCGCATCCTCGCGGCGCGACAGCAATGGCCCGAAATGTTCGGGGCGGATGCGCTCTTCCCGTCCGGCCAGGATCGCCGCCCGCTCGATCAGGTTGCGCAGCTCACGCACGTTCCCTGGCCAGTCGTAGGCGACCAGTAGCTTTTGCGCCTCGACGGTCAGCTTGCGTTCGATACCGCGCGAGAAGCGCTGCAGGAAATGCGTGGCCAGCAAGGGAATGTCGTCGCGCCGCTCGCGCAAGGGCGGCACCTGGATGACGAAGCTGGCCAGGCGGAAATACAGGTCGCTGCGAAAACCACCGGACTGGCTCAACTCGGCCAGGTCGCGGTTGGTCGCCACGACAAAGCGCACATCGGCCTTCAGCGTCTTCGCCCCGCCGACCCGCCGGAAGGTGCTCGTCTCCAGCACCCGCAACAGCTTGGCCTGGTTGGCCGGCGAGGTTTCGCCGATTTCGTCGAGGAACAGGGTACTGCCCGCCGCCTCCTCGATCAGGCCCTTTTTCTGACGGTCGGCACCGGTGAAGGCGCCGCGCTCGTGGCCGAAGAGTTCCGATTCGAACAGCGTCTCCTGCAGCGTGCCGCCGTCGATGGTCACCATTTCCCGCCCGGCCCGCACACTCCCCTCGTGTACGGCCTGCGCCACCATTTCCTTGCCTGTCCCGGATTCACCCTGGATCAGCACCGTCGCATCGGTCGGTGCGACGGCTTCGATCATCCGCTGCAGCGCTTCCATCGCTTTCGAGCCTCCCACCAGCGGCCCCGGCCGACGGGATTCGAGCTGGCGCTGGTAGAAGGCGTTCCGGCTGCGCAATTCGGCGCTGGCCAGTTCGCGGCGAATGGTGATTTCCAGTTCGTCGAGACTGACCGGCTTGGTCAGGTATTCGACGGCACCTGCCTGGATCAGGCTGACCGCATTACGGATCGAGCCGTAACCGGTGAGCACGATGATCGGGAACTGGGGCGACAGGGTTTCGACCAGTTGCGGCGTTTCGGCGTCGGGCAGCTTGAAGTCGAGAAAGAGCAGGTCGGGCTCGCGCTCGGCCAGCACCCGCGAGGCCTCGGCCCAACTCGTGGCCCCGATGGCTTCCAGCCCCATATCGCCGATCTGCTCGACCAGCAACTGGTTGAAGACGCGGTCGTCGTCGACGACCAGAATCAGTTTTTTCATGCCTCCACCTTTGCGACCGGCAACGCGACACGGAAGATCGTCCCCGTCCCTTCGCGACTGACCACGTCGATACGGCCGCCGTAGCGCTCGACGATGCTCTTGCAGATGGTCAGTCCAAGACCAGTGCCACCTTCGCCATCGGCCCGGCGGCTGTAGAACGGGTCGAATATGCGGCCGAGGGCCTCGTCGGGAATGCCGCAACCGCTGTCGATTACCTCAAGCAACGCCTCGCTCTCGCCCCCTCGGGTCCGCACCGTCAATTTGCCCCCCTGCGGCATGGCGTGATGGGCATTCTGCACGAGGTTGAGCACCAGCATGCGCAGATCGCTGTCATCCGCCAGTACGCGCGGCTCCGCAGCGTCGAGGTCGAGATGCTGGACAATGCCGTGGCTGCGGGCATCGAAGTCGAGCAGGCTAACCGTATCGCCGACCGCGCGGTTGAGATCGACGATCTGCGGAATCTGCTGCGGCAAACGGGAGAGCAGCAGCAAGCGCTGGGTAATGCCGGTGCAGCGGTCAATCTCGACGCTCATCATCTCGAGATAGCCGAGCAGCCGCTTGGGATCGTCCTGCCCGTTGCGCAAGCCGCGCAGCAGACCATCGACCGCGAGGCGCATCGAACCGAGCGGATTGTGGATTTCATGGGCAATGCCGGCCGCGAGCAGGCCGAGCTCGGACAGGCGCTGCTCCTGCGAATGGCGCACGGCCTGCGAGAGATCGATGATCGATTCGACAATCAATGCCTCGCCTTCGTGTTGCAAGCGCACGGCATGCACCTCGACCGGGAGTTCCCGGCCATCGACGGCGCGATGATGGTGGCGACACTTGAGCGCCTGCCCATCCTGCCGCAGTTCGTGTACCGGGCAGATGACCATGGTCGGCGCGCAGGGCGTTTCGCGGGCATGGCTGGAGCGATGGCATGCCTGGCCGAGCACCTGCTCCGGGCTCACCCCCAGTTGCCGGCAGTAGGCGCTATTGGCTGCCAGCACCCGGAAATCGCGTTGCCGGATGACGCGCACCCCGTCGGGCAGGCCATCGAGCAATTGCTGCAGGTACTGCTGTTGCTTCTCGGAACGACCGATCTGCTCGGCCAGATGTTCCGCCATATGGTTGAAGCTGGTCGCGAGGCGACCCATTTCATCCGCCTCGCCCAGCGGTGCGCGAATCGACAGATTGCCCGCCGCCAGCGCATTGGCCGTTGCATCCAGTCGGCCCAGCGGCGCGATGACCCGGCGGCGCAACAAGCGCCAGACGGACCACAGGGTCAGGCCGAGCACCGCGATGCCGGCCGCCGAAAACAGCGCTGCGCTGCGGTAAGCGGCCTGGCGGATGGTTCCTGCATCGTAATCGACCACCAGGATTCCATTGACCGGATGCAGATCGATCGGCCCGTGGCAACCGATACAGGGGAGTTGGTTGGGCACCGGGTTGATCGAGCGCAGCACCTCGCCTCCCCCATCCCCCTCGACGAAACGACTGACCGGAACGCCCGGCTTCGTCGCCGCGGTCAATTCGGGAAATACGCGCCCCAACTGGCCGTCAGCCGACGCGAAGCGCACCTCGCCATGCGGCGCCAGGATCATCACACCGGCGATGCCCGGCTGTTGCCCCAGTTGCCGGACGATATCGCGCAACCCCGGCACATCGCGCTTGAGCATCGCGTTTTCGAGTGCCACCCGGAGCAGACGGTTCACCTGCTCCGAGGTGGTCGCCCGCTCTCGTTCCAGCTGGTCGCGATAAAGTCCGAGAAAGAGGATGCCGAAGAGCAGCGAGGCCCCGCCGGCAACCAGCAACACCTGGCGGAGGATACGGCGCGACAACGACATTCCGGCTCCTCCCCGCAGCCCCGCTCAGCGGGCGACCGGCCGCCCCGGGTCGGCGCACCACTCGCTCCACGACCCGGCATAGAGTCGCGAACCGGGCAAACCGGCAATCTCCATCGCTACCATGTTCAGGCAGGCGGAAACACCGGACCCGCACTGGTGGATGACCTGGTCGGGCGGCGATCCGGCGAGAAGCGCCAGCCACTCCGCTCGCAACTGTGCCGCCGGCTTGAAACGGCCGTCGGCCTGCAGGTTGTCCCTGAAGAAACGGTTCACGGCACCGGGAATGTGGCCGCCGACCGGATCGATGGTCTCGTTCTCGCCGCGAAAGCGATCCGGCCCGCGCGCATCGACCAGATGCATGTGCGGCGTCTCGATACGTTCCAGCACGTAATCGGCATTGACTTTCAGATCGCGGGGGCGGGCCACGAAAACGCGCGGAACGGGCGTCGGCTGCAGGTCGGTCAGCGCACCTCCCGCCGCCTGCCAGGCCTGCAAGCCGCCGTCGAGCAGCGCAACCGCGTCATGTCCCAGCCAGCGCAGCAGCCACCACAAGCGACCGGCAATCATCCCCTGGGCATCGTCGTAAACCACCACCTGCGTTGTGGCGCCAATCCCGATATCGCCCAGGCAGCGCGCCAGTTGCTCGATGTCGGGCAAGGGATGGCGACCGTTGCTGCCGGTCATCGGCCCCGACAGGTCACGGTCGCAATGCAGGAAGACCGCTCCGGGAATATGGCTCGCGGCGTAGGCACGTTCGCCGTAGCCGGTATCCGAGAGCTGGTGGCGCACATCGACCACCAGCCAGTCGGGATCGTCGAGATGCGCCTGCAGCGTGGCGACATCGACCAGTGTCGTGTAACTCACCGCCTACTGCTCCAGCCAGCCCTTCGCCTCATCGGCGTTGTCGAAGACCT
>CAMKYP010000386.1 GCA_946477505.1 uncultured Dechloromonas sp.
CGGCAACAGGTTGGCGCGAACGTCTTGAATCCCGGCCAAGGCGGCAATGCTGGCGGCAGTGTCGGGATTGTCGCCGGTCAGCATGACCGGGGTTACACCGAGACGCTGCATCTCGCCGATGGCTTCCTGAGAACTCGCCTTGATCGTATCGGCTACGGCAAAAATGGCCAGAACCGTTTCCTGGTCGGCCAAGATGGCAACAGTGCGCCCCTGGCGCTCATGCTCGACCAGGAGGGTTTCCAGCTCAGGGGAACACTGACCTCGCTCGTGAATCCAGCGGTGATTCCCCAGCACATGGTTGTTGCCTGAAATCGTTCCATAAACGCCACGCCCGGGTTCCGCGCCGAAGTCTTGCACCTCCGCTTGCTCGGACAAGGCGAGGCCCGCAGCGACTGCCTTGGAGACAGGATGGTCGGAGCGACCAGCCAAGGCAAAGGCAAGGCGCAAAACATCCGCTTCAGGCAGCGCTTTGGAAAGGATGATCTGGGCAACGAGCTTGGGACGACCTTCCGTCACCGTGCCGGTCTTGTCCAATGCGACGGCCTTCAGTTTACGAGCCTCCTCGAGGTAGGCCCCCCCTTTGATCAGGATGCCGCGCCGCGCGGCGGCGGCCAAGCCGCTGACCACCGTGACCGGCGTGGAAATGACCAGGGCGCAGGGGCAAGCGATGACCAGCATCACCAGCGCCTTATAGAGGCTGTCCATCCAAGGCCAACCCAACATCAACGGCCCGACCAGGGCGATACCAAGAGCCATGATGAAGACAGCCGGCGTGTAGATCGCCGCAAAACGGTCGACGAAACGCTGTGTCGGCGCCCGCGACCCCTGCGCTTCCTCGACGGCATGAATGATGCGCGCGAGGACAGTATCGCTGGCCGGTGCAGTGACCTCGAATTCCAGTGCGCTGCTTTGGTTGATGGTGCCGGCAAACACGTCGTCGCCCGGTTCTTTTTCAACGGGCATGCTTTCACCGGTTACCGGAGACTGGTCGACGGCACTGTTGCCGGCAGTGACTTTGCCATCCAGTGCAAAGCGCTCGCCCGGACGCACGCGAACGATCTGTCCAACCTGAATTTCCTTGGCTGGAACGGAAATCCAGGTGCCATTCGATTGACGTACCTCCGCCTGCTGGGGAGATAGTTCAAGCAGCTTCTTGATGGCATTGCGGGCGCGGTCCACGGCGCGGGCCTCGATGAGTTCGGCGATCGAATAAAGGGACATCACCATCGCGGCCTCCGGCCATTGGCCGATCACGAAGGCCCCCGTCACGGCGACCGACATCAAGGCGTTGATGTTCAACTGTCCGCGCAAAATGGCCGCCAGGCCCTTCTTGAAGACTGCAAGCCCGGACAAGGCGATGGCGAGCCCCGCGATCGCCATACCCACCAGTTTCCAGGCCAGGATTTCCGGTGCCGCATAGGCAACCGCCTCGGCAACGATCGCCACTAAAAGCGCCGCCATGGGTTGAAGAAAGGCGTTGCGGTTCAGTGTCGTGGCATCGACGTCCGGCGCTTCGGCAAGGCGCTGCGAATCGAACCCGACCTGCTTGACGGCGGCCTCGATGTCGGACCAGGCATCAGGGTGTGCGTCTACACTCAATGTCCGTCCGGCCAGGTCAAACGAAAGACGACGGATGCCGGGAATCGGCTCCAGTGCGCGACGAATTTCCTCTTCTTCCGTCGGACAATCCATGGCCGGAATTCGTAAAAGAAGTTCCCCAGCTGCAGCCATTTTCGGGATTGCTGATTGACTCGATGCCTTCGTGTGGCTGTGGCAGGCGGAATCACAGGCGCCACGATGTCCGTCGGGATGGACATTTGAATTTGTGCTTTCGGGTAGGGAGGACATCTGCAATCTCCTGTAGCAAGTTGCCAATTCTGATGCACTTATTAGAATCCTTGGAGTCACTACAGGGTCAAGCAGAAAAAACTGACTTTTTCATCAAGGAGCATGCGATGCGGATTGGCGAACTTTCAAAGGCCACGGGGGTAGATGTGGAAACAATTCGCTACTACGAGAAAGCGCAACTACTGAGTGCTCCTGCTCGCAGCGACAATGGCTACCGCACCTACACGCAGGCGCACCTGGAGCGCCTCGCCTTCATTCGCCACTGTCGGGCGCTGGACATCCCGTTGGCTGCGGTGCAGCGTCTATTGACCTTTGTCGACAGTCCGCAATCCGATTGCGGAGAAATCGACCAGCTCATTGATGCCCAACTGGCCAGGGTGCGGGCGCGCCTCGCCAGCATGCACGCCCTGGAACGCCAATTAATGGCCTTGCGCGGGCAGTGTACGGGTCCGCATAGCGCGGCGGAATGCGGCATCCTTCATGACCTTGTGGCAGCCGCACATGGCGAGGCGTGTGTCTGCCATCAAAATTGAAAGGAAATTCGCAAGCTAGCCGGCCGAGCGCCGCGAAAATCCGATCAACCGATCACACCCGAGGCCAGCCTGCCACCGATACGGCATCGCTGAGCAGCGCAACTCGCTAGCAGGCCGCGATCGCCTCCACACGCTGCCGGACGCCCATGGGAGGTTCCATCGGCAGCCAATGACCACAGTATCGAATACTGGCTTGCGGCAGCACACTTCAGATTCATGCAACAGTATGGCAAGCCCACTGTCGAAGGCGTATGATCTGGCTGGCTTTGCCCCATCCCGGCAGCCGACAAAAATACACAAGGAGGAGATACTCAATGGGATTCTTTGGACGCAATGCGTCTCTCGACAAGGTAGATCGGGATATCGCGGCGATCGCAGAAGGGCAGGCAGACCTGTCGCATTCCGTCGGCTCTTCCGGCAGCGATGCGGCGGGAAGAATATCCGCCAATATCAACCGTCTATTTGCCCGTGTCCGTTCGCTGATTTCACACGCCCGCGAACGTAGCGTGAGCATCGCCGCCGACGCAGCGCGCATGAACCAGCTGGTGCAGCAGACCGATGAGGCCGTGCGGCGCCAGGAAACACTCGCCGCCAACGTCTTCGAGTCGAGCAACCGCGTCAATCTGGCCGTTGCGGAAGTAGCCATGAACTCCGATGCCATCCAGGCATCGACCCGGAACAATCTCGACCTCGCCCAGCGTTCGCTGGAGCAGATGGAAACCGTTGCCTCGACCATGCGCTCGACCAACGCCCACATCGAGCACTTCTCCTCGACCGTTACGGAACTGCATACCAGTTCGATGAAAATCAACGAGATCGTTTCGCTGATCAACGACATTTCCGACCAGACCAACCTGCTGGCGCTCAACGCCGCCATCGAAGCAGCCCGGGCCGGCGAGGCGGGACGAGGCTTCGCGGTGGTTGCCGACGAGGTGCGCAAGCTTGCTGAAAAGGTCAAGACCGCCACTCAGGTCATCGGGCAGAACACGCAATCGATGATCAACCTGGTTGCCGATACCTCGGACAAGACGCAGACCATCGTCGGAGAAGTGACCAAGGCCAACGGCTACATCGAGACCTCGGCGAACGATCTGATGACCATGGTCGGCGACTTCAAGCTGACAACCGAGCAACTGGCAAGCATTTCGGGTGCCATCTACAACCTGCGCGAGAGCAATCAGGCCATCCACAGCGAGGTCGAGGAAATCCGCGACCACTCGCGCGACATTTCGGGCCGCATGAAACAATGCATCGCATCTGCCAAGACCCTGCGCGAGTCGACCGAAGACCTGCAATGCACGCTGGCCGACTTCCGCACCGGAAACAACATGTTCGACACGCTGCACGACAAGTGCGCGCGCTTCCGCGACGACGTGGCCGGCATCCTGCAAAAGCTGGCCGACCGGGGTGTCAATATCTTCGATCAGGCCTACAAGGAAATCGCTGGCTCAAACCCCAAGCGCTACAGCACTTCGTATGACGCCCAATGCGACAGCGAATTGACCCGGCTGTACGATGACCTGCTCCGCGACGTACCCGGCCTGACCTATGCCTTGTCCGTCGACACCAATGGCTACGCCCCGGCACACAACGGCGTCTTTTCCAACGCCCCGTCGGGCGACCCGGCGGTCGACCTGGTCAAATGCCGCCACAAACGCATCTTCAACGATCCGGTCGGCATCAAGCTGGCCAAGAACCAGAAGAGTTCGCTGTTCCAGACCTATGTCC
>CAMKYP010000387.1 GCA_946477505.1 uncultured Dechloromonas sp.
TGCTCGGCGGCCCCGGCGCCCTGCTGTTCCGGCTGGCCAACACGCTGGATGCGATGTGGGGCTACCGAACCGAGCGTTTCAATCGCTTCGGCTGGGCGGCGGCGCGCATCGACGACCTTTTGAACTGGCTGCCCGCTCGCCTGACAGCGCTGACCTACGCCCTGCTCGGCAAGACGCGCCAGGCGCTGGCCTGCTGGCGCGCCCAGGCACCGGGCTGGGAAAGCCCGAATGCCGGGCCGGTGATGTCGGCCGGGGCCGGCAGCCTTGGTGTCCTGCTCGGCGGCGCCGCCATCTACCACGGGCAGGAGGAAATCCGCCCGCCGCTCGGCACCGGCCCCGCCCCGGTAGCGGCCGACCTCGACCGGGCCATCGCCCTGATCCGGCACAGCCTGTGGCTATGGCTGGCCGTCTTTTTCGTGATTGGATTCCTGCATGCTTGAACACGGGGGCCGCCTGCGCGCAGCCGCAGCGCACTACGACATTCCGCTCGACCGTTGGCTCGACTTGTCTACCGGCATCAATCCGGAGGGCTGGCCGGTCCCTGCCCTGCCTGGCTCGGTCTGGCAGCGCCTGCCGGAAACCGGCGATGGCCTGGAGTCGGCCGCTACGGCCTATTACGGCAACGCCAACCTGTTGCCGCTGGCCGGCTCCCAGGCCGGCATCCAGTGTCTCCCGGCCCTGCTGCCCAAGGCTGCGGTCGCCTGCATCGCCCCCATCTATGCCGAGCATCCGCAAGCCTGGCACCAGGCCGGCCACAAGCTCCGCTTCCTGCAGAATGCCACGCTGCCCCGCGCGCTGGCGGCGATCACGCCCTACGTCCTGCTGTGCAATCCGAACAACCCGACCGCCGACCGCCATCCGGTCGAGGTGGTGATCGACGCCGCCCGGCAGCTGAAAAAACGCGGCGGCTGGCTGATCGTCGACGAAGCCTTCATCGATGCCACGCCCGAACAAAGCCTGACGCCGCTGGCCGGCACCGACGAGGCGCCCAACCTCGTCGTCTTCCGCTCGCTCGGCAAATTCTTCGGCCTGGCCGGGGCGCGGGTCGGCTTCGTGTTCGCCGCCCCCGAGTTGCTGAACCGCATGCAGGAATCCATGGGCCCGTGGACAATCCCCGGCCCATCCCGCGAGGTAGCCCGCCAAGCGCTGCTCGACACGACATGGCAAAACGCCACCCGCAGCCGTCTGCGGACACAGGCCGACCGCCTGCAGGCTTTGCTGTCGCCGCTCGGCGAGGTCAAGGCGACTTCGCTGTTCGCCACGCTGAACTCGGCCCATGCAGGCGAACTCCACGAACACCTGGCCAGCCGCGCCATCCTGACCCGCCGCTTCGACCAGCAACCCTTGCTCCGCTTCGGCCTGCCCGGCGATGCGACCGAATGGCAGCGCCTAGCAGACGCCCTGAGCGAATGGCAGCCCGCATGACCATCGGCCAGCTCGCAATCCTGCTCTCGGGTTTTGCCCTGGCCGGCCTGGCTCGCGCCGACCTCAACCTCAAGGACGATACTGGCCAGGAAGTCCGCCTCAAGGCCCCCGCCAAGCGCATCGTCGCCCTCGCCCCGCATATCGCCGAAAGCCTCTATGCAGCAGGTGCCGGGGACAAGCTGGTGGGCACCGTGGACTACAGCGACTACCCGCCGGAAGCGAAAAAACTCGCCCGGGTCGGCGGTTATTCCCGCATCGACCTTGAAGCCGTCGCCGCACTCAGGCCCGACCTGGTGCTGGCCTGGGAGAGCGGCAACAACATGACCCAGGTCAACAAGCTGAAGGCGCTGGGGCTGACCGTCTACGTTTCCCAACCGAACAAGATGGAGAACATCGCCGATCAACTGGAACGCCTCGGTCAACTGGCCGGCACCGAAGCGGTCGCCAAGCCGGCAGCCGAGCGCTTCCGGCAAAAACTGGAGAGCTTGCGCAAGGCCAATGCGGCCAAGCCCAAGGTGCGCGTTTTCTACCAGATCTGGAAAGCCCCGCTGATGACGGTCGGCGGACCGCAGATCATCAGCGACGCCATCAAGCTGTGCGGCGGGGAAAATGTTTTCGGCCATCTCGGCAAGATGGCGCCGACCGTCAGCGTCGAGGCGGTGCTCGAAGCCGACCCGGAGGCCATAGTCGCCACCGGCATGGGCGACTCGAAGCCGGAATGGCTGCACGACTGGGACAAATGGACCCAATTGACGGCCGTCAAGCGCGACAACCTGTTCCACATCAACCCGGACATCATGCAACGCCATACGCCGCGTATTCTCGACGGCGCCGAGAAACTTTGCGCCCACCTCGATGTCGCAAGAAGCCGTCGCCCCGCCAAATAAAACATGCCCCGCCTGCCCCAACGCATCGTCTGCCTGACCACCGAAACCGTCGAAGTTCTCTACGCCCTCGGCGAACAGGACCGCATCGTCGGCATTTCCGGCTATACCGTCCGGCCACCCGAGGCGCGCAAGGAAAAGCCCAAGGTCTTCGCCTTCACCAGCGGCGACATCGAGAAGATCCTCGCCACCCGGCCCGACCTGGTGCTGACCTTTTCCGACCTGCAGAGCGAGATTTCGCGCGACCTGATCAAGGCCGGCGTGCCGGTCTACGCCCTCAACATGCGCAGCGTCGACGATATCCTGGCCATGATCGAAACCGTCGGCCGCCTGGTCGGCGCGGAAGCCAAGGCGCTGGCCATGGTTGCCGAACTGGAAGCCGAGATCGACAAGACCCGACGCATCGCCGCCGAACGCTTCGCCCGCACCGGCCGCAGGCCGCGCGTCTATTTCGAGGAATGGGACGAACCGTTGATCAGCGGCATCCGCTGGGCCTCGGAGCTGATCGAAATCGCCGGCGGCGAGGATGTCTTCGCCGAACAGGCCCACTCCCCGCTGGCCAAGGATCGCCGGCCGACGGCGGAGCAGGTCATCGCCATGGCCCCGGACATCATCATCGGATCGTGGTGCGGCAAGCATTTCCGCCCCGAGCGCGTTGCCGCCCGCCCGGGTTGGGAAAATATCCCGGCGGTTCGCGACGGCCGGATGCATGAAATCAAGTCGGCCGTCATCCTGACCCCGGGGCCGGTCGCCATCAGCGAGGGCCTTCCGGCACTGCTCGACATTTTTGATCTGTGAAAAGGTCGCTCTCGACCGAGCGCCTATAATCGGCGGCCAGACTTGAGGAGATACCCCATGAAGATCGTTGCCCCGCTGCTGTTCCTGTCCCTGGCCGCCCTGTGCAATCCGGGATATGCCGCCGACGACGGCGCTGCCGCCGTTACCGAGCTCGGCCAGTTAAACGGCATCGCCCTCGCCTGCCAGCAGCCGGCTCTGGTCACCCGCGCCCGCAACGCCATCGTCACCACCGCCCCCAAGACCCGCGACATCGGCGAGATTTTCGAAAATGCGACCAATGCCGCCTATCTCGAGCAAGGCAAGGGCAAGACCCCTTGCCCGGACGGGGCCACGCTGTCCAGCCGGATCGCCGCCGGTGAAAAGCGCCTGCAGGCCGCCTTCCCCAAGGCCCCATGATCCGCCTGGGCATACTTTGCCTCGCGCTGCTACTTGCCGGCCCGGCTGCCGCCCAGACGGGCCACAGCCTGGAATTGCTGCGCGGGGAAAACAGCGGCATCAACCCACGCTATCTGCTGCAGGATCCCAATGGCCGCGCCGTCTCCAGCGAGGATTTTCGCGGCCGCTTCCAGCTGATCTCGTTCGGCTACACCTACTGCCCGGATGTCTGCCCGACCACCCTGGTCGAAATGGCGGAAATCCTGAAGCAATTGGGGGAGCAGGCCGACCGCTTCCAGGCCATTTTCATCTCCGTCGATCCGGAGCGCGACAGCGGCCAGGTCCTGAAGACCTACACCGAATTTTTCGATCCGCGCATTCTCGGCCTGACCGGTTCTCCCGCCCTGGTTCGCCGCGCTGCCGACAATTTCAAGATTCGCTACGCCAAGGTCCGCCAACCCGGTGCAGACCCCGGTCGTTATGCCGTCGATCACTCGGCAGGAATGATCCTGCTTGGCCCCCAAGGCGAGTTCATCAAGAAATTTGCCTTTTCGACGCCCGTTCCTGAAGTCACGAAACAACTGGGCGAACTGTTAAATAATCGCTGAATTGCCGAAATCACTC
>CAMKYP010000388.1 GCA_946477505.1 uncultured Dechloromonas sp.
GGAGAGGGGCGGGTGGATGAAGTCCGTATTTCTTCGCCGTGGGCTCTATTGGGTCGCGCGCCGGTTCATATCTCGCGCGTCGATGTGAGTGGCGCTCGCTTGTCGTCAAAGCAACTTTCTGCCTTGCCGTTTTTCCAAGCTGGCGAGCGGAAGCTAGAGGGAGGGGTGATCCGCAAATTGCGCGTTGAGCATTCCGAGGTGCTTCTGGCGCAAGGCCTGTCATTTTCCGATCTCTATGGCGAAATCAATTTCCGAGCTGATGGGGGGCTGGTGAAGGCGACATTTGAGAGCAACGACCGTAGTTTGTTGATTGAAGCGAAGCCAGCGCCGCTCGGAATCGGACTGAGTATTGAAGGTCGTGCCTGGAAGCCGGCGGGCACATCGGCTGTTTTTGCATCGTTGCAAGCCAATGGCGTGCTGCAGGGTGACAAGCTGTTTGTTCAGAACATTGATACGACCTTTCTTGGGGGGCTTCTGCGCGGTAACTGGCTTCTGGATTGGGGCAAGGGCTTGTCCATGGCCGGGGATGGCACGCTGAGCAGAATTGATATGCGCAAACTGAGTGCGGCGTTTGCTCCATCCTTGAAGATGGAGGGGGAGTTGAGCGGGACGTTTAAAGTGCGTGCCAACGGCCGCAGTTGGGAGGGGTTGTGGCGGAACGTGGAGGCATCCCTGAATGCCGAGGTGTCCCGAGGGACGCTATACGGCCTCGATCTCGGCGAGGCGGCCCGGCGTAATGGCACGTCGGATATACGTGGCGGGGCGACCAAGTTTGATTGGGTGCGTGCAACCTTGCAGTTGACCCCGAAACAAATTGTTTCCAGGGATGTGCGCATGGATGCCGGGATGGTTACCGCTGTGGGGCAGTTCGTGGCAGAGCATGATGATGGACATCTGGAGGGAAACATGGTGGTCGCCCTGCAATCATCCGTTGCCAGGACGAATGTGCCGGTTCGGATCTTTGGTGTGTTGCCAGATTTGACAGCAGTCGGGCATAAATAAAAAAGGCGGAACCGCAGTTCCGCCTTTTTCAATCAAGCAGTGTTCCTGATTCAGGCCTTGGTGACTGCTGCGATTGCCTTGGCAACATAGTCGATGTTCTTCGTGTTCAGCGCAGCCAGGCAGATGCGGCCGGTCGAAACGGCGTAGATGCCGAATTCGTCTTTCATCCGCTCTACCTGGACCGCCGTCAGGCCGGTGTAGGAGAACATGCCGCGTTGTTGGGCAACGAAGGAGAAGTCATGGGCACAACCGGTTGCCTTGATGGCATCTACCAGCCCGGAGCGCATGGCGCGAATGCGATCGCGCATGCCGGCCAGTTCGGCTTCCCACTGGGCGCGAAGTTCGGCCGAGGCGAGGACGCCAGCAACCAGGGCGCCGCCATGGGTCGGCGGGTTGGAGTAGTTGGTACGGATGACGCGCTTGACTTGCGACATGACGCGGGCCGCCTCTTCTTTGGAGGCGGTGACGACGGACAGGGCGCCAACACGCTCACCGTACAACGAGAAGTTCTTGGAAAACGAACTGGAGGCGAAGAACTGGAGGCCGGACTTGGAGAAGGCGCGAACCGCCACGGCGTCGGCATCGATGCCGTCGGCAAAGCCCTGATACGCCATGTCCAGGAACGGAACCAGACCGCGTTCCTGGCAGATGGCGACCACTTCACCCCACTGGGCGTCCGACAGGTCGGCGCCGGTCGGGTTGTGGCAACAGGCGTGCAGTACGATGATCGAACCCGGCTCCAGACCTTGCAGGCAAGCCTTCATGCCGGCGAAGTTTACGCCGCGGGTGGCGGCATCGTAGTACGGGTAGTTTTCAACGACAAAACCTGCGGATTCGAACAGGGCGCGATGGTTTTCCCAGGACGGATCGCTGATGTAAACCTTGGCGTTCGGGTTCAGGCGCTTCAGGTAGTCGGCGCCGATCTTAAGGGCGCCAGTGCCGCCGAGAGCCTGGGCGGTGATGACCTGGCCGTTGGCGATCAATTCGGAATCCTTGCCGAGCAACAGGTTCTGCACGGCGCTGTTGTAGGCCGGGTTGCCTTCGATCGGCTGGTAGCCGCGCGGCAAGCCAGCCTTGACGCGGGTTTCCTCGGCGGCCTTGACGGCGGCCAGCAACGGAATCTTGCCGTTGTCGTCGAAGTACACGCCAACACCCAGGTTAACCTTGGTGGTGCGCGTATCGGCGTTGAAGGCTTCGTTCAGACCGAGGATAGGATCGCGCGGGGCCATTTCCACCGCAGCGAAGATCGAAGAGGACATAAGGACTCCGTGGAATAATACGAGTGATGATCACGCAGCACGCTTGCCACGCGAGAGAAAACCGAAGAATTTTAGCATGACAGAAACCAACACCTCCACGCCGGTTGTTACCTTCGATAACAGCCCTTATCGACTGCACCAGCCATTTCCGCCGGCCGGTGATCAGCCGGCGGCCATTAGTCAATTGGTCGAAGGCATCGAGGACGGCTTGTCGTTCCAGACCTTGCTCGGTGTGACCGGCTCGGGGAAAACCTATTCCATGGCCAATGTCATCGCTCGCACCGGTCGTCCGGCGCTGGTTCTGGCCCCGAACAAGACGCTGGCGGCGCAGTTGTATTCGGAATTCAAGGAATTTTTCCCCGAAAACGCCGTCGAGTATTTCGTGTCCTACTACGATTACTATCAGCCGGAAGCCTACGTGCCGTCGCGGGATCTGTTCATCGAAAAAGACAGTTCGATCAATGACCACATCGAACAGATGCGCCTGTCGGCGACCAAGAGCCTGATCGAACGTCGGGATGTGGTGATCGTCGCGACCGTGTCATGCATTTACGGCATTGGTGACCGGGACGAATACCACAATATGATCCTGACCATGCGTGTCGGCGATAAGCTCGACCAGCGGGCCATCGTCAAGCGTTTGACGGATATGCAGTATGAGCGCAACGAGATGGATTTCCATCGCGGGACATTCCGCGTGCGTGGCGACATCATCGATGTCTTCCCGGCGGAGCATGCCGAGCACGCCATCCGTATTTCCCTGTTCGACGACGAAGTCGAGGGACTGCAGTTCTTCGACCCGCTGACCGGACATTTGCTGCACAAGGCTCTTCGCTTCACGGTGTTTCCAGCCTCGCACTATGTTACGCCGAGAGCCACGGTATTGCGCGCCATCGATGCCATCAAGGAAGAACTCAAGGAGCGGGTTGGCTGGTTTACGGCGAATAACAAGCTGGTTGAAGCGCAGCGCATCGAGCAGCGGACCAAGTTCGACCTCGAAATGCTCGACCAGATTGGATTCTGCAAGGGCATCGAGAATTACTCGCGACATTTTTCCGGACGCAAGGCTGGTGAAGCACCCCCTACACTGATCGACTATCTGCCGCCCGACGCCCTCATGTTCATTGATGAATCCCATGTTTCCATTGGTCAGGTCGGCGGGATGTACAAGGGTGATCGCTCGCGGAAGGAGAACCTGGTCGATTATGGTTTTCGACTGCCTTCGGCGCTGGATAACAGGCCCTTGAAATTCAACGAGTTCGAAGCGCACATGCGGCAGACCGTTTTCGTTTCAGCGACTCCTGCCGATTACGAGCAGCAGCACGCTGGGCAGGTTGTCGAGCAGGTGGTACGGCCGACTGGCCTGATCGACCCAGAGGTCGTGGTCCGGCCAGCATCGACTCAGGTCGACGATTTACTGGTCGAAATCGGCAAGCGAGTGTCGGTCGGAGAGCGCGTCCTGGTGACGACGCTGACCAAGCGCATGGCCGAGGATTTGACCGATTTCCTGGGCGACAACGGCATCAAGGTTCGCTATCTGCACTCGGACATCGATACCGTCGAACGGGTCGAGATCATTCGTGACCTTCGCCTTGGTGAATTCGACGTCCTCGTCGGCATCAACTTGTTGCGCGAGGGGCTGGACATTCCCGAGGTGTCGTTGGTGGCCATTCTGGACGCGGACAAGGAGGGCTTTCTGCGTTCGGAGCGCTCGCTGATTCAGACCATCGGGCGTGCGGCGCGTCACATCCATGGCACAGCTATCCTCTATGCTGATAAAGTTACGCAATCCATGCAGCGTGCCATTGCCGAAACGGAACGCCGGCGTGAAAA
>CAMKYP010000389.1 GCA_946477505.1 uncultured Dechloromonas sp.
CGTCATTTTCTCAAATTGCGCTGCATGATGGGCGCTTATGCAGAGTTTCCTTAGAGATAAGGTTTCCCGGTTTTACTTTTTTTGCGTGGTGCTGCGGGCTATGCCTTGCAGGGCTTCGAAATTGGATTCGACGATGAGGTAGAGGGCGCTCGCTCAGGCTTTTCTGGCCAGTATCAGCGAACCCTTTTCCAGCGGATCCAGGTCAATGCGCTCGATTGCTGCGAAACCGGCGGCTTCCAGCCACGTGCGATAGTGCTCGTAGTGATACGTCTGGGTGCCGGTTTCGTAGAGCAGGGTCAGGCGGAAGGCGGCCATGAAGGCGTTGCCGGGTGTGTCGGCGAGGTATTCGTGGATGACCAGCAGGCCGCCGGGATTGAGTGCGTCGTAAATCTGCTGGATGGCCAGGCCGTTTTCATCGGCCGTGTGGTTGTGGGCGACTGACAGGTAGAACACCACGTCGTGCTGGCCATGCCAGTCGTGCACCAGCAGTTCGCCGGGACTGACGTGGATGCGCTCCGAGAGCCCGTGGTTGGCGATGGTGGTGTCGGTTTCGCTCAGTGCGCTGGGCAGATCGACGATCAGGGCTTTTAGCTGCGGGTAACGCTGGCAGAAGCGGATCGAGTGCATGCCATGCGAACCGCCGAGATCGAGCAGGCGAAGATGCTGGGGCGAAACCGGCACGTGGGCGAGCAGGTCGGGACCGAGATCGCCGGCAAAGGCGTCCATGTAGGCGGAGAAGGTCGCGCCGAGCTGCGGCTTGTCTTCCATGGCTTGCCAAAGAGTCGTTTCCGGTCCGCCCCGACGGACGGCAGCCGCCAGATCGCCCATCATCGGCCAGGCTTCAAGGGTCCAGCGCAGGCCGGGGGTGTAGTCGACGCGGCCAGCCGAGGTGAACCAGCGCTGCGTACTGGTGGTGTTGGCAACGCGGTCGCCGTGTCTTTCCAGATAGCCGATGATGACTAGGAAGTCGGCCAGGTCGCGGGTGCCCCGCTGACTGGCGTGCAGCGTATCGGCCAGGCTGGCGATGTCGCGCGGGCCATTGGCGAGGGCTTCGAACAGGCCGAGTTTCCCGGCGGAGAGGATGGCGGCCGATTTCATCATCGGCATGTAGACATCGAGCATGGCCAGTTCGGCCGTGCCGGTGGGCCGGCAGACATCGGGCTTGACGACGGGGGCAGGCGGAATGTGTCGTGTGTTCATCGGGCTTGGGCGAGTGCGGTTTCGATGGCGGCGAGCAGGGCCGCGTCGTCCGGCGCGGTGTCGGGGGAGAAACGTTGCAGCACCGTTCCGTCGCGGCCGACGAGGAACTTCTCGAAATTCCACAGCACGTCGTCCGGCTGCTCGGGCAGCATTTTGTACTGGCCGAGTTTTTCGACGAAATCACTGTCTGCCGGGAAGCTGATCTCGGGCCGGGCGGCGATCAGGTGCTCGTAGAGCGGGTGGCGCGGTGCGCTGTTGATGGCGATCTTCTCGAACATCGGAAATGTCACGCCGTAGTTGGCCGAACAGAAGGCGGCGATGTCGTTGGCGCTGCCCGGCTCCTGTCCCGCGAAGTCGTTGCAGGGAAAGCCGAGTACCTGCAGGCCGCGCTCGCGGTGAGCCTTGAACAGTTTTTCCAGGCCTTCGTATTGCGGGGTCAGGCCGCACTGGGAGGCAACGTTGACGATGAGCAGAACTTGGCCCCGGTAGGCGCCGAGGTCGGTGGCCTGGCCGGCCAGGGTCTTGAGCGGAATGGCGTAGAGTGGTGCGGTCATTGTGTTTTCTCTGGTTGGGTCTATGTTGTCTTCAGTGGGGCTTTTTCCGGATCATACCCGTCCCGCCGGCAAGGTTTGGCAGCAGGGCGGTCGGTGGCCCGGTAAAATGGCGGTTTTTCCGATTGCCCGCCTTCGACATGACGACTGCCGCACAAATTCCCGCCGATCAACTGGCCGCACTGGTCAATGCCGATACCCAGCGCCTCGCGGCACGTATGGCGCAGGATATTTTTGCCGGCGTTTTTCGCCAGGCGGCGTCGAACGACGGCGCGCCCGATGTCGGCGTGCTCGGCGAGGTGGCCGCGCAGTGCGCCAACTGGTGCCGGGCCGGCGGCAGCGACGATGCGCGTGCCTTGCGCCTGGCCTTGCTGATCAGCGGCCTTGATCAGTGGGGCCTTGCCTACACGCAGGCCTTCGGGCTGACCGCGATCCACCCGCTGACGGCACTGATCGGCGGCCTGCGCACACGGCTCGATGCCCGCGAGGAAAGCCGTTTCCAGAAATATTTCGAGCAGATCGACGCCGTCGAGTCCGATGCCGTTGATTTCAAGGTCGACTTGCGGCGCGGCATTCATCTGGCCTTGTGGCATGCCATGGCGGCTTGCGAGTCGGCCGAGCAGGTCGAGGCCATCGTGCAGACGCTGGGCAGCCTGATGGTCGCGCTCAACCAGAAGATGCCGGAGCTCGGCTGGCGCCTGATTGCCGATGCGCTGGCCAACATCCAGATCTGCCTGCTCTCCGACAAGGCACCGGACTCGCCGCAGGCCCAGGACGGCACGCAACAACTCTTCGCCTCGCTGCGCCACGCCTTGCCAGAGGCTCGCTACCAGGCCATCCTGGCCCATTCCGGTCAGGCGGTCGTGGCCTGGCAGCAGGCGCGGCGGCAAACGGCCCACTGAGCCCCCATGGCTGCACCAGCAGGGGTTGTCGCAACCGACCAAGATAGAATCCGCCGATGAACTGGACTGCGCTCAAGGAAAAACTCAATCTCTACGAAAAGCTGATGCGGCTGGACAAGCCGATCGGCATCCTGCTGCTGCTCTGGCCGACGCTGTGGGCGCTCTGGCTGTCCTCCGCAGGTCGGCCGGACTGGATCGTGGTCTGGGTGTTCGTGCTGGGTACCGTGCTGATGCGCTCGGCCGGTTGCGTCATCAACGACTATGCCGACCGCGATTTCGACAAGCACGTCGAACGCACCAAGGAGCGCCCGCTGACCGCCGGCAAGGTGACGACGCGCGAGGCGCTTTGGCTGTTCGCCGGATTGTGCGTGGCGTCGTTCGGGCTGGTGCTGATGCTCGGCAAGCCGCTGGTCATCTGGTTGTCGGTGCCGGCCGTGTTCCTGGCCGCCAGCTATCCCTTCACCAAGCGTTTCTTCGCCATTCCCCAGGCCTACCTGGGGATCGCCTTCGGTTTCGGCATTCCGATGGCCTATGCCGCGCACGTCGATGGCGTGCCGGCCGAAGCCTGGTGGCTGCTGCTCGCCAACGTCTTCTGGGCGGTAGCCTACGACACGGAATACGCCATGGTCGACCGCAACGACGACCTGAAGATCGGCATCAAGACCTCGGCCATCACCTTCGGGCGTTTCGACGTGGCGGCGGTGATGGCGTGCTACGCGGCGACGCTGGGCCTCATCGGCTGGATCGGCTACACGCAACATCTCGGCTGGGCCTTCTACGCCGGGCTGGCGGTATCGGCCGGCATCATGGCCGTGCATTACACCTGGATCAAGGACCGCGAGCGCATGCCGTGCTTCAGGGCCTTTCTGCACAACAACTGGGTCGGCATCGCCATTTTTGCCGGCATCGTCGTCGACTTCCTGCTCGCCGGAAAGAACTTCGGATGAAATACCACGATCTGCGCGACTTCATGTCGCAACTGGAAAAGAACGGCGACCTGAAGCGCATCGGCGTGCCGGTCGATACTCATCTGGAAATGACCGAGATCGGCGACCGCGTGCTGCGCGCCGGCGGGCCGGCGCTGCTGTTCGAGAAGCCGACGACGCAAGGCAGGGCGCAGGATATTCCGGTGCTTGCCAACCTGTTCGGCACGCCGCAGCGCGTTGCACAGGGCATGGGTGAAGAGTCGGTCCAGGCACTGCGCGAGGTCGGCAAGCTGCTGGCCTATCTCAAGGAGCCGGAACCGCCCAAGGGCTTGAAGGACGCCTGGGACAAACTGCCCATCCTCAAGCAGGTGCTCAACATGGCGCCGAAGAAGGTGGCGAATGCGCCGTGCCAGGAGGTGGTGTGGGAGGGCAAGGACGTCGACCTGTCGCGCCTGCCCATCCAGCACTGCTGGCCGGGCGACATCGCGCCGCTGATCAC
>CAMKYP010000390.1 GCA_946477505.1 uncultured Dechloromonas sp.
CCAGTTCGCACTCGTAGTGCATGTAGGTGGCGTCGGCCGGGCGGCGGGTGTTGGCCTTGTGGCCGGTGATGGTGTTCGGCCCCTTGAGGAAGACGAGCGGCACTTCCGGCGCCTTGAAGGCCAGTTCCTTGGCGTGGTCGGCGTAGTTCAGGCCGAGCGCGAAGACGGTGCCGACCTCGACCGGCGGCAGCCACTGGAAGTCGCCCTCGTTGAGCAGGCGGCCATCGGCCAGGCGCACGCGACCATTTTGTTCGGCAACTTGATGAACGGCGCCGTTGTAGGCAATGCGTCCGCGCTTCATGCTGCGACTCCTTCGGCAATGGTGAAATTCAGGCTGCCGAGACCTTCGGCACTGACACGAACGGTGCTGCCGGCCTTGGCTTGCGGCGCCAGGTAGCGCACGCCAACGAGCAGGACGTCGCCCTGGCTCAGGGTCATCCATTCCGTCACATCCGCCAGCAGTTTGGCCGGCGAACGAATCAGATCGTTCAATGAACGGGTGTCGACCACCTGGCCGTCGATTTCGGTCGTCAGTGTCAGGCCGGCCAGATCGGCCAAGGGCTTGACCGAGGTCATCGGCAGCGAACCATCGAAGCACTTTTCGCGGATGGCCGGACGATAGTAGCTGGTGTGCGGCAGGCTCAGGTCGGCGGCCAGCACAATGCCGGCGACCGACGCCAGCGCGTTGCCGGCTGCCAGTCGCCCGGCAGCGCGGCCCATGACCAGACCGATGGTGGCAGCGACTTCGACGCTGTCCGCGCCGGCCGGCAGGCTGACGACCGAACCGCAGCCGATGCGGGTATTGGCCGGCTTGAGATAGAGCACCGGCGCCTTGGGAGCGCCCTTGTACGGGGCCTCCTCCAGCGAACCGATTTTCTGGACGGAAACGGTGTCATTCAGGATGACGCCGAAAACCGTGCCGCACACTTGCTGTTTGATCATGTTTCTAGACTCCGCTCAGCCGAGGTAGTGGACCAGACCGAGACACAGGACAGGGAAGAAAACGAGGGCGATGATGCGCAGGAAGTCCGAGGCCAGGAAGGGCATCACCCCCCAGGCAGTTTCCTTCATCGGGACGTCCTTGGCGATCTTGTTGATGACATACAGGTTCATGCCCACCGGCGGGTGCACCAGGCCGATTTCGACAACCATCAGGGCCAGGATGCCAAACCAGATCGATTTGTCTTCGACCGCCATGCCAAAGAAATCCAGCCCCATGACCATCGGATAAAAGATGGGGATGGTCAAGAGGATCATGGCCAGCGAATCCATCACGCAGCCGAGCAGGATGTAGATGAGCAGGATGGCGAACAGCACGACCAGCGCCGGCAGGCCGCTGTTCTGCACCCACAGGGCCAGCTCGGTCGGCATTTGCGACAGGGCCAGGCTGGAGTTCAGCAGGTCGGCGCCGATCAGCACCATGAAGATCATGCCGGTCGCGTGGGCCGTACCGTAGACGCTCTGCAGGAAATCCTTGGTGCGCATGCCGCCCGACACCGCCGCGATGATGCCGCAGGCAGCAGCACCGATCGAGGCGGCCTCGGTCGGATTGGCCCAACCGCCATAGATGCCGATGATGACCACCAGGAAAACGCAAAGCACCGGGATGATGTTGATCTGGGCCTTGATCATCTCGCCGAACGGCACCTTCTTGCCTGCCGGACCGGCGTTCGGGTCGCGGCGGACGATGATGGCGATGACCAGCAGGTAGCCGAGGGCAGCGATGATGCCCGGCACCACGGCGGCGACGAACAGCTTGCCGATCGACTCCTGCGTCAGCACCGCGTAGATGACCAGCGGCACCGACGGCGGGATCAGGATGCCGAGCGTGCCCGAAGCCGCCAGCGTGGCGGTGGACAGCTTGCCGGAGTAACCATTGGCCTTGAGTTCCGGCAGGGCGACCTGGCCCATGGTGGCGGCGGTCGCCAGCGAGGAACCGCAGATCGCGCCGAAAGCGGCACAGGCGGCGGTCGAAGCCATGGCCAGGCCGCCGCGCCAGTGGCCGATCAGCGTTCCGGCTGCCTTGAACAACGCCTTCGACAAGCCGCCATGCGTGGCAAACTGGCCCATCAGGATGAACAGCGGAATCACCGCCAGATCGTAGTTGGAGACCCGGGCATAGACCAGGTTGTTCAGGGTGTACAGCAAGCCGGCGGTTTCGCCGGCGTTCATGACCAGATAGATGCCGGCGCCGGTAACGAACATGGCCATGGTGATGTGGACGCGCACGGCCAGCATGGCCAGCAGGCAGCCGAAACCGATCAGTCCGATGGATGTACCGCTCATTTGCCCGCCCCCGGAATGCTCTTGCTCGGATGGAAATGGGCATAGGCCCGGTAGATCGCGCAGATCATCATCAGGAACAGGCCCGGAACGAGCAGCGCCGTCGGAATCCACAGCGGCAGCGAAACCAGCGTCGTCACTTCCTGCGACTCGTGGGTAGCGATGGCCGACAGGATGGTGCGCCAGACCAGCAGCGCAGAAACCGCGGCGAACAGGACTTCCGCGATACCGTCGATCGTGCGCTTCAATGTATCGCGCATGTTCTCGGTAAAGAAATCCACCTTGATATGCTCGCCGAGCAGCGTGCAGTACGGCAGGAAAGCCGTCGCCGCAACGGCCGTGCCGGCCTGCATCAGCTCGATGTCGCCGTTGACCGAGCCGAAGCCCAGTTTACGGCCGATGATCGACACCAACGACATCACGATCAGGAGGATGAACAATACGCCCCCTGAGATTGCCATCGCCTTGCCGGCCATGATCAGGTAGTGCTCGACCCTGTCGTGCTCCACCAGCTCATGGGGCATGCCCATCGGATCCTGCATGCTGTTCTCCCCGATCCTTGTTTTACTTGGTGGTGCCGGTCAGCTCGCGCGCGGCGGCAATCAGCTTCTTGCCGTCCAGGCCCTTTTCGCCAACCTGCTTGGCCCACTCGTCTTCGACGCTGGCCGTTGCCTGCTTCATGGCCGTCACCTGGGTGGCGCTCAGCGTGGTGATCTTGTTGCCCTGGGCGGCGATGCGCTTCCGGGTATCGGCCGCGACTTCGTCGAACATGGCGCCGAACTTGCCGACCATCACTTCGCCCGTGGTCTTGTCGACAATCGCCTTCAGGTCGGCCGGCAGGCCGTCGTATTTCTGCTTGTTCATCAGCACGGCCAGCACGGTGGCCGTCGGGTAGGCCACGCCATTGTCGGGCTGCAGGTGGAACTTGGTGACTTCGGACAGCTTGGTCGGATAAACCAGTTCCCAGGCACCGAGCGAACCGTCGACCACGCCCTTGGAAATCGCCTCGGTAACCTGCGCCGGCGGCATGGCCACCGGCTGCCCACCCAGCGCCGTCAGCGTCTTGGCGCCGACGCGCGTCGACGTACGCAGCTTGAGGCCGGCAAAACCGGTCAGGCCGGCAATCTGCTTGCTGGCGGTATGCACGGCCTGGCCGCCGTCGGTATGGAAAGCCAGCACCTTGTAGGCGGCGAACTCCTGCTGGGCATTCTGCTGGTAGAACTTCCACAGCGCCTTGGAACTGGAGGTCGAATCCTTGACCATGAACGGCAGTTCGAAGGCCTCGATGGCCGGGAAGCGGCCGGCGGAATACCCCGGGCCGGTCCACACCACGTCGGCAACGCCGTTCTTCACCTGGTCAGCCAGCTGGGCCGGCGTGCCGCCGAGCTGCATGGCCGGGTAGAACTGGCACTTGATGCGCCCGTTGGACAGCTTGCCCATCTCGTCGCACCACGGCTGCAGTACCTTCTGCTGGGTCGGCGCGGCCGACGGCAGGAAGTGGGCGATCTTGAAGGTGACTTCCTGGGCAAAAGCCGGCAGAGAGAGGGCAGCCAAAGCGGCAACGACGGTCAATTGACGGGTGTTCATTCGACATCTCCTCGAAGGGCGCGGGTCGGACCCGCGTTTATTAACATGTTAGTGATCAAATTAAATCACTAGGATGTTAGTGAGTCAACTGCTCTTCGATTTTTTTACGCTTTTTTTCCTAGGGCCGGATGGCGATAGATCTGGAAGCTGTTGACGCTCGTTGAAAACTGACCAGAAAAGCGAGGTTGTGCGCGCTGAAAAT
>CAMKYP010000391.1 GCA_946477505.1 uncultured Dechloromonas sp.
AGTCTCGTGGGCTCGGAGATGTGTATAAGAGACAGTTGTTAACTCTATACCATTTCGGCAAATATTCCATAAATATCTGCCACTCAACCAATCTTCAATATCAACAAAATTATCAATCCAGCGATTGCTCACCTCAAGAACTCCCACGCTGTAACCACTTGCGCATCGTGGCAAACAAATATCCGGGATCGACCGGTTTGGCGACGAAATCGTTCATCCCGGCCTCTTCGCAGCGCCGCCGGTCCTCGATGAAAGCATTTGCCGTCATGGCCAAAATAGGTACATTTCCCCGGCCCGGCAGCGCACGGATACGCCGGGTTGCTTCAATACCATCCAGGTTCGGCATCTGCATATCCATCAGGATCAGCGCATAGCGATGGGCGCCGGCCAGTTCGACAGCCTGCAACCCATCTTCGGCAATATCGATCTCCAGACCGGAATCGGCAAGCAACTCGAGTGCAATCTCACGATTGATCGGCTCATCCTCGACCAGCAACACCCTGCTTCCAGCATACGCCTTGCCAAGATCCGGGTTGCTTGCCGAAGCATCGATGGGCGACACCGAAGCCCCACCTTTTCTTAACCGGGCGGTAAACCAGAAGCAGCTCCCCTGCCCCGGAATGCTGCTGACACCAACCCCGCCCCCCATCAGGAGTGCGATTTTCTTGGTAATCGCCAAGCCGAGACCTGTACCGCCAAAGCGCCGGCTGGTTGAATTGTCGGCCTGCTCAAAGGCATCGAACAGGCGTTCGGTGGCCTCCGGCACAATGCCGATCCCTGTATCTTCAACCTCGAATCGTATCGTCACATCGTCGGCACTTTCTTCCGCGATCATCGCCTTCACGGTCACCGCGCCCATATCTGTGAACTTCACCGCATTGGCAGTCAAATTTAGCAGCGCTTGGCTCAGTCGTGCCGGATCGCCAAGCAGGGGAGCAACACATTCCAGGGGCTGCATCCGCAATTCGATGCGCTTCGACTGAGCGCGCTCTTGCAGCATGGATACCACTCCCGTCATGATGCTATTCACAGAAACCGCCATTTCATCCAATTCAAATTTTCCGGCTTCTATCTTCGACAGATCGAGAATCTGGTTGATCACTCCGAGGAGATGACGGCCGGCCAGATCAATTTTCTCCAATCTTCCCGCCTGCCTTTGTTCGACACCATCGCGACGCATCAGATGGGTCATGCCGACGATGGCATTCAGCGGCGTACGAATCTCATGGCTCATGTTGGCGAGGAATGCGCCCTTGGCATTCATGGCCTGCTCGGCAGCATTTCTCGCCTCCTGCAGGCTCAGGTTGGCCTCCTGAAGAGCCGCCGTCCGCTCGCTGACCTGCTCCTCGAGCAGGGCAGCCGTCACCTGAGCGGTTGATTCGGCACGGCGTACGGCCCTGAGATAAAGCGCCATCGCTACAAGCGCCAGGATCAGCATATTGCCGGCAACGCTAGCGAGCAGAAAAAGCCAGAAACGCTTCGATTCGATAGACGGCAGATTGATGACTTGACGCGGCACGTAGACGCTCAAACCGTGCCCCGTGAGTGCCCGATAAGCGACGACAACCGGCTCCGGTTCAGCACCGAGACGCAGCACATTCGGTAGCTCGCCACCTTTCCATCGGTTGAAACTCAAGGGCTCGAAGCTGCTTCGCCGATACTGCCGCTCCCGCTCGACTGGCGGCAACCGGCTGATCGTACTGTCGGGAAGGCTGCGGTAGAGATAATCCGGCCGACTGGCCAGCACGACGATCCGGTTGTCATCGGCCAGGAATCCGTTCACATCGGCGATCCATTTGGTAAAGCTGGTGATGTCGCGCTTGATGACCACGACGCCCAAAAACCTCTTGTCATCGAAAACCGGATTGGAGAAATAAAGTCCGGGAACATGACTGACCCGGCCGACGGCATATTGATGCCCTTGTTTGCCGGCTGCCGCATCCTGGAAGTACTGACGATCGGCAAAATTGGCTCCCACGAAGCTCCCGTCGGTTTCGCCGTTGCTGGCGGCGATGCAATCCCCGTTGGCCCGCAGCAGCCATACCGCATCGGCGCTCATGTTCCCGGTCAATAAAGCCAGATAGCGGCTCAAGCCGGACAATTCCGGGTCGTCGCTCCATGTCTTCCGACGATCCGCCTGCTCGCTTGCACCATCGGCGCCGTCCTGCATTCGATTGAGCGCGCGTCGAATCATGTCGCTCTTGACCAAAGTGGCGGGCACCCCGCGCATCATGCCGAGCATTTCGTCGATATGCCCGGCGACCAGCATGGCCTGGTGCTCCGAGAATGCCGCCTCCTGCGCGTACTCGTCATGCATCTGCATATCGGTGTAAACACCGGTCGCCAGCCAGCACGCCACAGTCCAGCCGCATAGCAGGACAGCCACAACGCTCAGCTGTCGCTTGCTGAACAGGAAGGACAGGCGGGAAACAAACGGCACAATCAGGGTAACCAGCGTCAGCAACACACCGATCATCAGGATGACATATGCCAAAAAAGTCGGCGTCAAGGTCGAAGCCGTAACGACCTCATTCCCCCGGACGAAGTAGGCGGCGGCCATCGCCGTATAGTGCATGCCGGAAACCGCGCCCCCCATGACCACGGCCCCAGCCATGGGAGCCAGCGTGCGCCATTTTCCCCGCCATGCGACAAGAAAATGCACGGTCCACAGTGCCAGCGCCGATAACAAAACGGCGACGACAATGGAAAGCACGAATAGCCGTGCGTCGTAAACAATCAGGCCGTTCATGCGGTAAGCCGCCATGCCGACATAATGCATTGCGCCGATACCGCCACCGAACAGCAACCCACCCAGCCACAACCGCCTTCCGGCGCGATGCGGGCGGCTGAACGCGTCCACGGCCAGTGCGCTGGCCAACACCCCGGACAGCATGGAAAGCCCTGTTAACAGGGGATCGTAGGCGGTGGCACAAGGCAGGCTGAAAGCCAGCATGCCGGTAAAATGCGTGGCCCATACCCCCGAGCCCATGCACAGGCCGCTCAGTACAATCCAGCCAAGTCGGTGTTCGATGTACCCGGCCCGATTGACCAGCTGGGCAATCAACAAGGCGGCATATGAAGACAGGACGGCGATGCCGATGGAAAATCCAACCAGCAGACGGTCGTAGTTCCCAACGTAGAGCAGGCTGCTCTCCGGCGAATTCAGAACCAACGATAAAAAACCGGGCGACATGGGTACAACCGCCTTCCCTTGAAACCACCTTGGTCTGTGCCTGCGCACGAATACCCAAATGGCTTATATTGTTATTTTCACAAAGCATAGCGCAATCCTGCAAAATCCTGCAAACCCGCCTGTCTACAGCTAATCCGATGCCCAATACCGATGCATCTGCCCGCAGGAATTCCCGCCAGATCCTGCGTGTCATCGCCGCCGAATGGCGCAGCCACACCGCCACCTTGCAGCGCTTCGCCCGCCCGCATCGCGCACAGGACTGGCAGGCAGTCGGTGACGAGATACCGGTCAGCCTCGGCCGGTCCGGCCTGGCCTGGGGGATCGGCCTGCACCCCCTGGCCCAGGCACCGGAACGCCGGAAGCAGGAAGGCGACGGTTGCTCACCGGCCGGGATTTTCGCGATTACCGCGCTATTCGGCGAGGCTGGGCCGGAAAGTGCCATTGCGCAGTCCGCCCGGCTGCCCTATCGCTGCGCCGGCCCGCAGCTCAAGTGCATCGACGATACGGCCTCCCGCTACTACAACCGGGTGATCGACCAGGAAACGGTCGATGCGGTCGATTGGCGCTCCCACGAAGAGATGCTGCGCGACGACGAGCGCTACGTCATCGGCGCGGTCATTGCCCACAACGCCGCCTGCCTGCCCGGACAAGGCTCCTGCATCTTCCTGCACGTCTGGCAGGCGGCCGGGGTTCCGACGGCGGGCTGTACCGCCGCTTCGCTTGCCGACATGACGGAGATTTGTCGCTGGCTCGACGCGGCCTGCAATCCCCTGATCGTTCAGCTACCCGAGGCGGAATACCGGCGCCGCCGGAAGGCCTGGGATTTGCCCTAGCCGTTCAACCGCACCGGCTGAATGACAGCGGCGAGCGACATCGC
>CAMKYP010000392.1 GCA_946477505.1 uncultured Dechloromonas sp.
ATCGCCCACAACATCACCGGCATTTACTTCTACGGCGCCAAGGGCGGGCACATCGCCATCAACAATATCTTCAAAAGCAATTTATGGCCGGTCACCATCATCGGCGATGGCGATCCGATGAACGACATCTGGTGGGGCAACAGCTGGGATACCTACGAAGGCTTCGACCTGGATGGCGACGGTTTCGGCGACAAGCCGCACGAACTGCACGCCTGGGCTGACCGTATCTGGATGGAAACCCCGAGCGCGACTTTTTTCCGGAATTCGCCGGTACTGGAACTGCTCGATTTCCTGGAGCGCTTGGCTCCCTTCTCCAGCCCCAGCCTGATACTCAGAGATACCGCCCCGCGCATGCGCAAATGACGCAAAGCCCGGGAAGCATCATCAATCCATGCTGTCGAGAATGTCCTCGATCAGATCATCCACGGCACCCAGCGACAAGTTGAAGTAGGCGCACACCGCCGGAGCGGCCTTGTCCCATTCCTCGTCACCCCCGCCGGCCCCTTGGAGGCGGGCAATATGCTCGGCAAGGACACCCAACCCGATCAAGGCGCGCGCCGTATCACTCAGCCCATCCGGCCTGCCGAGGACGGCATAGTCATGGTGATGGAGAATCGCTTCGGCCAGCACGCCGGAAAAGTGCCAGCGTTTCGCCAGAAAATACCCAACCACGGCGTGATTGGTTCCCAATTCGCTGTCTTCGATATCCGTAAAACGGCGCTCGTCGCAACGATTGGCTTTGGCCAGTACTTCCTTGGTCTGCGGAAAACGCTTCATCAGCAGAGGAATGCCACAATCGTGAAACAACCCGAAGGTGTAGGCGACATCCGGTCGCACACAGCGCAGGCGCCGGGCAAGCTCGGCGGAAATCCGGGCGGATTGCGCCGAGCTGTCCCAGAACCTATCCATCGCAACGTCATTTCCGCTGGCCAGCGCGACCTGTAGCAAGTGGCCGACCACCATGGTGAACACGCTCTGCATGCCCAGCACGGTGATGGCCTGCGAGACAGAATCCACCTTGCGCCCGGTCGAAAATGCGGGAGAGTTGGCGATCAGCATCACGTGGCCGGCCAAGGCGACATCCTGGCTGATCAAGCGGGCCACTTCGCGCTGCTCTGGAAACTCCCTCTTGAGTTCGCTATCCAGCGCGAGCAGGATGGCTGGGCAAGGAGGAATATCCACCCCGTTCAACATGCTTGGCAACAATTTCTCTTCCGCGACGGCATTCATGGTAAGCCATTCTCCAAATATGAAGCGGAGACTACCATTCGCTACCCTCTTGGGAAATATAACAAAAGTTATAACTGGTACGCGTCACCACCGCCCTGCATGGCCATTTCCACCACACGCTTGGACAGGTGCGGGGCGAACAAAGCAATCAGATCAAAATCATAGCGTCGCAGGTAGGTACCGCGTCGCAGCGCCAGGCGCGTGGTGTTGGATTCGAATAAGTGACTGGCATCGATCGCAACCAAACCCGAGTCGCGCTGAGGATCGACTGCCAGCGCGGAGATAATCCCCAAACCCAGCCCGAGGCCGACATAGGTCTTGATCACATCGGCATCCAGGGCAGTCAGTGCGACGTTCGGCTGCGTACCGATGCGTTCGAAAGCCCGGTTGATGCGTGAACGGCCTGTAAACGCCGTGTCGTAGGTAATCAGAGGCCAACGGGCGAGCTCGTTCAGCGACAAGGGTTGGCATTTGAGAATCGGGTGATTCTCCGGAACGATCACGCAATGGCTCCATTGGCGCACTGGCAGCGTAATCAGCTGTGGGTACTGGTCGAGCGCTTCGGTGGCGATGCCGATATCGGCATCGCCGGCCACTACCCATTCGGCGATCTGCGTCGGGCTTCCCTGATGCATTTCGAGCTTGACCGACGGATGCTGGGCGACGAAATCCCGCACAACGATGGGCAAGGCGTAGCGCGCTTGCGTATGCGTCGCCGCCAGCACGAGACGCCCACTATCCCCGGAAGCAAACTCGGCGCTGGCCCGCTTCAGGTTCTCGGCTTCACGCAGGATGCGTTCGGCAATACCGAGCACCACCTTGCCCGGCTCGGTGACCCCGGTAAAACGTTTGCCGCTCCGCTCGAAGATGCCCACCCCCAGTTCGTCCTCAAGCAGCTTGACCTGCTTGGAGATGCCGGGCTGCGAGGTATAGAGCGTTTCGGCCGCCTCGGAGACGTTCAGGCCTTGACGCTGGATTTCGACGATGTAACGAAGTTGCTGGAGTTTCATGGCTGCTTGCCGGTCCCTGGTTGCCCGTCATTAGCCTGGGCGCCATCGCTAGACGCTATCGACTAATAACTAATATTTATAACAATCTAACCCAATATTCTTTTTGATTCAAATCCATGCTGCTACGATGCGCCCCCATGGATTATCTTTACACCCTTTCCGGCTTCGCTGTCGGTGCCATTGTCGGCCTTACCGGTGTTGGCGGCGGTTCGCTGATGACGCCGCTGCTGGTACTGCTGTTCGGCGTGCATCCGGCCACCGCCGTCGGTACCGACCTGCTCTACGCAGCGATGACCAAGGCGGGTGGCACCGTGGCACATGGCCGCAAGCGGCATATCGACTGGGCGATTACCGGACGCCTTGCCGCCGGCAGCATCCCGGCTGCCGCCATCACCATATTCGTTCTGTCCCAGCTGCCCAAGGGCAGCAACACCATCGGCACCATCGTTTCCCACGGTCTGGGCTTCGCCCTGATGTTGACCGCCATCGCCATCCTGTTCGGCCGCAAACTGCGCGACTACGCCGGCAAACATGACGAATCGCGACTGCGTCAACGTCACCTTGGCAAGATCACCGTCGCTGTCGGCGCCATTCTCGGCGTGCTGGTCACCATTTCGTCGGTAGGCGCCGGCGCACTGGGCGTCGCCGCGCTGTTTTTCCTCTACCCAAAACTTTCGCCGGTCAAAATTGTCGGATCGGATGTCGCCCATGCCGTGCCGCTTACTTTGGTCGCCGGCCTGGGTCACTGGATGCTCGGCGGCGTCGACTGGTCGCTGTTGGGTGCATTGCTGCTCGGCTCGCTGCCCGGCATCTGGATTGGCAGCCATCTTTCCGCCAAGGTGCCGGAGCATATCCTGCGCCGCATCCTGGCCTCCATGCTGGTGCTCATCGGCACCAAGCTGGTTTTTGCCTGATTTATCCAAGGACGTTTCATGTACAAATACGATGCCATCGACCGCCAGCTGATCAACGAACGCGTTGCCCAGTTCCGCGACCAGGTTCGTCGCTGGAAAGCCGGCGAGCTGGCCGATGACGAATTCCGCCCGCTGCGCCTGCAGAACGGCCTCTACATCCAGCGCCACGCGCCGATGTTCCGCATCGCGGTCCCTTACGGCATGCTGAATTCGGCTCAATTGCGCACACTGGCCTCCGTCGCCCGCAAGTACGACCGCGGCTATGGTCATTTCACCACACGCCACAACCTGCAGTTGAACTGGCCGAAGATCGAAGATGTGCCGGAGATTCTGGCCGAATTGGCCGAAGTCGAGCTGCACGCCATCCAAACCTCGGGTAACTGCCTGCGCAACATCACCACCGACCAGTTCGCCGGCGTCGCCGCCGACGAGATCATCGACCCGCGCCCGCTGGCCGAGATCATGCGTCAATGGACGACCTTCCACCCGGAATTCGCCTTCCTGCCGCGCAAGTTCAAGATCGCCATCTCCGGCACGAAGGAAGACCGCGCCGTCACCTGGTTCCACGACATCGGCCTGCATCTGAAGGTGATCGATGGCCAGGTCGGCTTCACGGTGATCGTCGGCGGCGGCCTGGGTCGCACGCCAAGCCGCGGCGAAGTGATCCGCGAATTCCTGCCGTGGCAGGACATCCTGTCCTACTGCGAAGCCATCCTGCGCGTCTATAACCGCTTTGGCCGTCGCGACAATGCTTACAAGGCACGCATCAAGATCCTCGTGCAGGCGCTCGGCATCGACGCCTTCCGCGAGCAGGTCGAGGCCGAATGGGCGCACGGCAAGGGCGGTCCGATGACCATCACCCAGGCCGAATACGACCGCGTCGCCGCCCACTTCACCGCGCCGTCCTACGA
>CAMKYP010000393.1 GCA_946477505.1 uncultured Dechloromonas sp.
AGGAGGGCGATCAGGGCTTGCGTGTGGTGATCGCCTTTTCCAGTCCGATCAGCAGTGAGCTGACGATTGCAACGGCAAGGATCATCAGCCATTCCTCCATTCCGATCGGCGCCGTGTGAAACAGCGCGTTCATGAATGGCAGGTAGGTCAGGGCGATCTGCAGCGCGACCATGGTGCCGATGCCAGCCCAGATCCACGGGTTGGAGAACAGCTCCTGCTTCCAGAAACCCTGGGTCAGCGAGCGGCAATTGAACAGGTAGGCCGCTTCGACCATCACGAAGACATTGACGGCGACCGTGCGCGCCTCGGCCAGGGTGTGCCCTTGCTCCAGTTCGTTCAGGAAGAGGCCGAAGGCACCCGTCAGCAAAAGCAGCGACACGAGCACGATGCGCCGGATCAGGGCGGCGTCGAGCACCGGCTGGTCGAGCCGCCGGGGCGGGCGATGCATGATGCCGCGTTCGATCGGCTCGAAGGCGAGTGGCAGGCCGAGCAGCACGGCGGTGGTCATGTTGATCCACAGAATCTGCAGCGGCGTGATCGGCAGCGTCGCCCCGAACAGGATGGCGACGACAATGACCAGGCCTTCGCCAAAATTGGTCGGCAGCGTCCAGGTGATGAATTTGACCAGGTTGTCCCAGACACCCCTGCCCTCCTCGACGGCGGCCTCGATGCTGGCGAAATTATCGTCGGTGAGCACCATGGCGGCGGCTTCCTTGGCGACCTCGGTACCGGCCAGACCCATGGCGACGCCGATGTCGGCCTGCTTCAGGGCGGGGCCGTCGTTGACGCCGTCGCCGGTCATGGCGACAACCTCGCCCCGGTCTTGCAGGGCGCGTACCAGGCGCAGTTTTTGTTCCGGTTCGACGCGGGCGAACACGTCGGTTGCGTGCGCCGCTTCGGCCAGGGCGGCATCGTCGAGTACCGCCAGTTCGCGGCCGGTCAACGCCCGGCCGGCGTCGATGCCGATCTGGCGGGCGATGGCCAATGCGGTGACGGCATGGTCGCCGGTGATCATCTTGACCCGGATACCAGCCGAATGGCAGTTGCGGATGGCGCCGATGACGGCCTTGCGGGGCGGATCGATCATGCCGACCAGGCCGAGCAGAGTCAGTCCGGCAACCGACGCATCGCTCAGCTCGTCGGCAGTCGCCAGCGCGCGGCGGGCGATGAGCAGCAGGCGCATGCCCTGCTCGGCGTAGGCCTGGGCAGCACGTTCGACGGCCACCGTATCGAGCGGCTGGCGGCTGCTGCCGTCGGTAGCCAGCTGGTCGACGCAGCGCGGCAGCAGCTTCTCGAGCGCGCCTTTGACGTGGAGGACGTATCCCGTATCGCCGCCATGGGCAGTGGCCATGTATTGCCGGCTGGCGTCGAAGGGCAACTCGTTCCGGCGGGGATGGGCGAGGCGCAAGGCATGCTCGTCCTCCCCTCCCTTGCGGGCCGCGACGAGCAGCGCGGCTTCGGTCGGATCGCCGGTGATCAGCCAGCGGCCGTGCTCCTGGCGCAGCGAGGCATCGTTGCACAAGGCGCCGGTGATCAGGCATTCGCGGATAGCGCCGGTCATGGCGGCGGGCATTTCGTCATGGCGGATGTCGCCTGTCGGCGCATAGCCCTGACCACTGAGCGCATAGCCTTTGCCGCCGCACCATAGCACCCGGACGGTCATGGCATTCTCGGTCAGCGTGCCGGTCTTGTCGGAACAGATCACCGTGGTGCTGCCCAGCGTTTCGACCGCCGGCAGATGGCGGATGATCGCCCGGCGCCTCGCCATGCGGGCGACGCCGATGGCCAGGGTGACGGTCACCGCGGCCGGCAAGCCTTCCGGTATGGCGCCAACGGCCAACGCGACGGCGGCCATGAACATGTCGAAACCCGTTTCGCCGCGGGCTAGTCCAACGGCAAAGGTCAGCCCGGCCAGTGCCGTGATGGCCCACAGCAGCCAACTGGAAAAGTGCGCCATCTTGCGCGTCAGCGGGGTAACCAAGTCGGGGGCGGCGGCGATCAGCCTGGCGATGCGCCCGGTTTCGGTGGCATCCGCGGTTGCGACAACCAGCCCGCAGCCTTGCCCCATCACCACCGTGGAACCGGCCCACGCCATGTTGGCGCGCTCGGCTAGAACGGTATCGGCCGGCAGGGCCTGAATATGCTTGTTGATCGGCTGCGATTCACCGGTCAGCATCGAGTCATCGGTGTGCAGTTCATGTTGCTGCAAGAGGCGCAGGTCGGCCGGAATCCGGTCGCCAGCCGCCAGCATGACGATGTCGCCCGGCACCAGTTGGCTGGCATCCAGCTGTCGGCGATGTCCGTCGCGCCGGACGGTGACCGGCGTGGTCACGCTGCGTGCCAGCGCGGCGAGCGCCCCCTCGGCCTTGGCTTCCTGCCAGTATCCGATCAGGGCGTTGACCAGGACGACGCCGAAAATGACGCTGGCGTCGACCGTTTCGCCCAAGGCGGCGGTGATTGCGCCGGCCGCGAGCAGAACCAGCACCAGCGGCTGCCCAAGCTGGGCGGCAAAGCGTCGCCATGCGGGCTTGCCCGGGCGCTCGGTCAGCCGGTTGGGGCCGTGGCGGGCGAGACGATCTGCCGCTTCCGCTTCGGAAAGTCCTTGGGTGCCATCAACGCCCATTTCCCGTGTCGCCGACTCGGGGGAGTGGGCGTGCCACGCCACCTTTAGGGAAGCAGGGTCGTCCCTGCGTCTGTCGCTGTCATGAACAAGCATGGCTGTCCTGTCGTGCAAAGGCTTCCTCGCCAGTCTAGCGCAGCCAGGCTGGCAGGGGGGTTAACCGCGCCGGCTGGCCAGGAGCAGGAAGGGGAGCGTAAGGAAGGGCCAGGCCGTGGCGACCAGGCGGGTCAAGCCGTTGAAGTTGAGGAAGTGCCCCTGGCGCCAGGTCGCCAGGGCGGCAGCCGAATAGGGATTGGGCGGCGCCAGGTTAACCAGCACGGTTCCCGCCATCAGCGAGAGGGCGACAATCATCAGGCGCGGTGTCGGTGGCAGGGCGATGGCGACGGCAAGAATGGCCATCCCAAGCATCAGCCCGAGGCGGGAACCCTGCGTCAGCCAGGAAAATGCGTCGGCGGGGCTGACCAGAATGGCCGTGGCGAGGGTGGCGACGACCAGGCTGAGCAGCAGGAAGAGCGGCACCACGGCGTAGGCCACACTCAGGCGGGCGCTCAGCATGCGGACGATGAGTCCCACCGCCACCGTATTGAAGGCGGTAATGCTCGCTTCGATCATGACGAAGCTTTCGGCCGCGAAGGGCACGGCACCCGTCAGCCCGAACAATTGGCGAACATCGCCCGCGCCGAAGAGAAGCGTTTCGGGCGATAGTGGAATGAGCAGCCACAGCCCGAGCAGGGTCAGGCCAAGTTCGGCGTGCGGGATCGGGGCGATCAGGCGGTGTTCGAGGGCGACGACGTGGGCGAAGAAGCGCGGACCGACCGCTTTCGCCCAGCATGCACCGAGCAGTCCGCCCAGACTGTTGCAGGCGAGGTCGAGGTTCGAAGGCACACGCGACGGCAGCCAGGTCTGCACGGTTTCCAGGCCGAAACTGACGCTCGCCGCAAGCAGCGTGGCAACGACCGGTGCCGTGAAGCGGCCGGGCAGACGGCTCAGCGCCAACGCCAGGAAAAAGCCGAGCGGCAGGTAGACGGCCACATTGGCGGCCAGGTCGAAAGTTGTCCAGTAGCGCGGCCAGCCGCCTTCGAGAAAGGCGATCGGCGAGACACCGGTGTCGCGCCAGCCGCTGAACGGGTGCAGGCTGCCATAGACGACCAGGCCACACCAGGCGAGTGCGAGATAAGTGGCAAAACGGACGGGGCCGAGGCTGGAATGGGGCATACCCCGATTTTATGGGCTTTCCGGCAGGGCGTCAGCTTTGCCGTCTCGAAACACTGATGGCAGTTGGTGGCCAAATGTCCGTGTTTTGGCCACAGTGTGAATGAGGTCAGTGGTGATGCGGGTGCTCGGCGACGTGGTGCGTTTCGGCTGCGGCACGGTGATGCAAGGCCTCGTGAATATCTTCGGCTGCTTGCTTGTGGCCGACCCATT
>CAMKYP010000394.1 GCA_946477505.1 uncultured Dechloromonas sp.
TCGACAATCTCCGTCTCGGCTTCATGGCCGGCAAAAAAACACTGGCCGCCGTCGACGGCATCTCCTTCACTATCGCCAAGGGCGAGACCTTTGCCCTGCTCGGCGAATCGGGTTGCGGCAAGTCGGTCACCGCGCAGGGCATCATGCGCCTGTTGCCGGCCAACGGGCGGGTGCTTGGCGGCAGCGTGGTTATGGAGGGCGAGAGCCTGCTGGCCTTGCCGGAAGCCGATATGCGTACCTGGCGCGGTGGCCGGATGGCGATGATCTTCCAGGAGCCGGCGACCAGCCTCAATCCGGTGCTCACCGTTGGCCAGCAGATCGGTGAGGTATTGGAGCGGCACCTCGGCATGACCGGTGCGGCGGCCACCGGGCGCATGGTCGAATTATTGCGCCAGGTGGGTATTGCCGATCCAGAGCGACGCCTGAACGAATACCCTTTCCAGTTCTCCGGCGGCATGAAGCAGCGGGTGATGATCGCCATCGCGCTAGCCGGCGAACCCGAACTCCTGATTGCCGACGAGCCGACCACTGCGCTCGATGTGACCGTCCAGGCGCAGATTCTCGACCTGCTGGTCCGCCTGCAGGCAGAGCGTGGCATGGCCATCCTGCTCATTACCCACGATCTCGGTGTTGTCGCCCGCATGGCGCACCGCATCGGCGTCATGTACGCCGGGGAACTGGTCGAGGTAGCCAGTCGTGAGGCTTTCTTCAGTCAGCCGCGCCATCCCTATACCCAGGCGCTGTTCAAGGCATTGCCGGATATGTCGCGACGCGGCCAACGTCTGACCACCATTCCCGGACAAGTGCCCTCGCTGGCTGCCATGCCGATCGGTTGCCGTTTTGCCGAGCGTTGCGCCCGCGTCATGCCAGTTTGCCGGGAGCAATCGCCGGTCTGGCGCAATGCGCAGTCGCATGCGGTCCGCTGTCACTGGCGGGAGGCGGTCGTGGATGTCGATGTGGCGGGGGGCGGCCATGAAATTACCGATCTGTCTGTCCCTGCCGGCAAGGAGTTTCTTCAGGTTGATGGCCTGAAGGTTCATTTCCTGATCCGCAAGGGCTTGCTGCAGCGAACGGTTGGTCATGTCCGCGCGGTCGACGGCCTGTCGCTGGCCATCTCGCCAGGGCGGACCTTGGCGCTGGTCGGCGAGTCCGGTTGCGGCAAGACGACGGTGGGCAAGGCGCTGTTGCAGCTGATTTCACCGACCGAGGGTTCGGTGCTCCTCGGCGGGCAGCCATTGGTCGGACTCCGCGGGGCGCGCCTGCGCTCAGCGCGCCGCCATATGCAGATGATTTTTCAGGATCCCTTTGCCTCGCTCAATCCCCGCTTGCGGGTCGGTGAGATCATTGCCGAGGGGATGGATGCGCTGGCCGTGATTGGTGACGCGCGCTCCCGGCGCGAAGCCATGGCGGCGCTGCTTGCTCAGGTTGGGCTGCCCGAAGAGGCCATCGACCGTTATCCGCATGAATTCTCGGGCGGTCAGCGTCAGCGCATCGCCGTGGCGCGGGCGCTCGCCGTGCAGCCCAGCCTGCTGATTTGTGACGAGCCGACGTCGGCGCTCGATGTGTCGGTGCAGGCGCAGATTCTCAACCTGCTCAAAAAACTCCAGTCCGAACTGGGTGTGGCCTATTTGTTCATCACCCACAACTTCGCGGTGGTCGAGTACCTGGCGCACGACATCGCGGTGATGTACCTCGGGCGGATTGTCGAGCGCGGCCGGGCCGAGGAGGTGTTGCGCACGCCGAAGCACCCTTATACGCAAGCCTTGCTGTCGGCTATTCCGCTTCCGCGTCTGGAGGGTTCGACGGCCGTTATCCGCCTGTCCGGAGAAACGCCGTCACCGGCCAATCCGCCGAGCGGCTGTCATTTCCACCCACGTTGCCCGCATGCCATGGATGTGTGCCGCAGCCGCTATCCGGAATCGGTGGATGTAACGGCAACGCAGCGGGTGAGTTGCCACTTGTTGGCCTGATCTACTTGCGGGGCTTGTTGGCTGGTTTGACGGCCTTGGCCGGGCTGCTGGCGGCCTTGCCGGACGCGGCTCTCGTTTGTGCCTTGGCGGCAAGGCTGGCGGTGGAGGTTTTGCCACTACCGGCCTTTGTGCTCGCCTTCTCGCTTTTTGCCGGCGTTCCCTTGACTGCCTTGTCGCTTTTGAAGGCAAGCGGTTCGTCGCGCGTTGGGCATGCCTTGGCGCCTTTTTTGCCCGGCTTGCCGCATACTCGTGCGTTCCGTTCGGGGGCGATGATGTGTTGCGGCGCTGCGGTGTTGAGTAACGAGGCCAGGCCCGAGGAGTTTCCTGTGCCGGGAACGAGCAAGGTCGATCCGCTGCCAAGGCGCACTTTTTCGGAGAGGCCGTTGACGCGGGCCAGTTCGGCGGCACTGGTATCGAAGCGGGCGGCAATCTGATCCAGGCGCTCCGCCGTGGTAACGATGTATGCCTGCCATTGCGTCAACGGAACCTTGCTGGCGTGCAGGTTGCTTCGGAAGGTGTCCAGTTTGTCGGCAGGAATGACCACCGGCGTATCCGGTTTGATGATCGGCCGGTTATGGGAGGGATTCAGCCGCTGGAACTCCTCGACCGACATATTGGCCAGTCGTGCAGCAGTCTTTACATCGATCGGTTGCGGGCTTTCCAGGGTGGCGAAGTACGGTTCGTTGGGAATGAAGGGCAAGCCGAGGCGGGCAATCAGCCCCGGGTTGCCGAAGATGTTCTTCAGCGCCTGCAGTTTGGGAACGTAGTGCCGCGTCTCGTTCGGCATATTCAGGCTGGGGTAGTCGGTCGGCAGTCCGCGCGCTTCGTTCTTGACGATGGCACGTTTGACGGCGCCTTCGCCCCAGTTGTATGAGGCCAGCGCCAGATGCCAGTCGCCGTGCATGTCGTAGATGGTCTGCAGGTAATCGAGCGCGGCATTGGTCGAGGCAACGATGTCGCGGCGTTCGTCACGCCACCAGTTCTGTTCGAGATTGAAGCGCTTGCCGGTAGCCGGAATGAACTGCCACAAACCTGAGGCATGGGCGCGCGAATAGGCATTGGGGTTGAACGAACTCTCGACCATCGGCAGCAAAGCCAGTTCGGTCGGCATGCCGCGTGCCTCCAATTCCTCGACGATGTGGTGGAGATAGGGGCGGCTGCGTTCGACCATGCGGCGCAGGCCGTCCGGACGGTTCTGGTACCACTGCTGATAATGGAGGACCAGGTCGTCGTTGAGATCGGTCATCGCAAACCCGTTGCGAATCCGGTCCCAGAGATTGTTCTCGCGCACTGTCAGGTCAATGTTGACCGGGAGCACGGGAGCACCCTGGATCTCGTGCACCGTCAGCACCTCGTCTGCCGCTCCGGCGGCTTGCTCGGGAGCGGACGGCATTTTCAGTGACGGGAAAATCGATAAGTCGCCAAACTGGGCCGTGGCGGGTGTCGCCAGCAGGCCCAACGCGATGACCATCAATGTTTTTCGAATCTTGAGCAGAGGCGATGAACTGTTGCTGTGCTGCATTTAGGGAGTGCCTGGCTCACGCAATTCTGGAGGGCGCAATTATACCGTGTCGTTCGGGGCTGCTTTGGGAGAAGCGGTGTAAAAAGACGGTAATAAAAAAACCAGCCGAAGCTGGTTTTCTTTATTACTGGCGGAGTGGACGGGACTCGAACCCGCGACCCCCGGCGTGACAGGCCGGTATTCTAACCGACTGAACTACCACTCCGCACTTTAACCTTCTACTGCCAAATTCTTGGCGTCCCCATGGGGATTCGAACCCCAGTTACCGCCGTGAAAGGGCGGTGTCCTAGGCCTCTAGACGATGGGGACCCGGACAAAACTGCATTTCGTAGTCTGGTCGCTTGGTGGAGGTAAGCGGGATCGAACCGCTGACCTCTTGCATGCCATGCAAGCGCTCTCCCAGCTGAGCTATACCCCCACAAGGAGACAGCCAAACTACGTTTTGGTCTGACGACCCGGAGGGCAGGTTTCCCTGCAACCCGTAAAACTGGCGGAGTGGACGGGACTCGAACCCGCGACCCCCGGCGTGACAGGCCGGTAT
>CAMKYP010000395.1 GCA_946477505.1 uncultured Dechloromonas sp.
CTTTCAGCGTGAACGGCGCGAGGAATTCGAAGCCTACGGCCTGCGCGATGCTGAAATTGCCGTCATGTACGTGCTGTGGGTCATCTGGTTCTCGACGCGCCATCTTGGCCTCGACATGCGGCACCTCTCCGCCACGGCCAGTGGCTTGGCGGTACGCATCGGCGAAAGTTGCATCCGGCGAGATGGCGTGGCGCTCAACGTGGCCTTGAATTACGAGGTCAAGCAGATCACCCGCTGGGACAACACCCGCGGTGTTCCTTACTCCCAGAAAAAGCGCATCCCGAAACAGGCCCGACGCTGGCTGGAGCCCTTCCTGGCCGATGTTTTTATTGGTGGCCACAATCAGTGTTTCGTCTATGGCCCGACGGACCGCCGGCGCTTCTACGATCCCGACCTTTCCGGCGCTTATCTGACGGCCTTGGCCTACCTGTTCGTGCTGGACGACGAATATCGACGATTTTATCGGCCATGTCGCCGGTTTTGCCTTGGTCGAATTCGAGTTCCCTGAGGATGTGGCTTACCCCTGTCTGCCGGTATCCACGGAAGATCGTGGCCTGCTGTTTCCTCGTCGCGGCCAATCGCTTTGCACCGCCCCTGAAATCGAATTGGCGAAAGCAATGGGGGCCACGAAGCTAATCATTAAGCACGGGCTGGTCATTCCCTGGATGGCGCGCGATACGGTGTTTGCGCGTAGTGCAGACGCACCCGGTAAGCATCGTTCCAAAACCAAAGAGACACCGGGTAACGACGCGCCACAGGACGGCCTGTTGGCGACCGACAAGCAGGCGTTTCCGCCCGAGCATTACGGTGACGATGGCTATCGGCTGTTTGAAAGCTTTGCGATCTTCATCCGCGACATGCGTAGCCCGTATGCCCGTAAAACGCTGCCTTTCGAGTTCGTCAAGTTGCTCGGCAACAGCCTTTACGGCAAGACTGGCCAGGGCTTCAAGCGCAAACGCGCCTTCGGCGTTCGCGAAATGGATAGCGTTGTCGTCGGCACGTCGCGAGTGTCCGAAGCAGCTGTTGCCGCGCTGGTCTGCGGCTTCATCCGTGCTGTCATCGGTGAAATTTTGTGGAAACTCCCCAAGGGTGCGACATTAGTCAGCGCAACGACGGACGGTTTCCTCGTGGACTGCCCGATCGATCAACTGGACTTGACCGGGACGCTGTGCCGGCGCTTCCAGGCGTTGGTGGATCGCGTATCACCGGGATCGCACATGCTGGAAAACAAGCATCAGGTGATGCAACTGTTTGCCGGCCGGACGCGCCTGCAATTCACGGTCGAAGCCGATGGCGATCACAAGACGGTCACCGCCAAGGGTGGCATCAAGCCCGGGCCGGACGTGAAGGACGAAAACGCCTTCATGCTCGACTTGACCCTCAATCGCCAACCTGGCCAGAAGCTGACCTACGAGTCGTTCATGTCGATGCGCGACCAACTGCCGCTGGAACTCGATCTGCAAACGGAAACGCGGGAAACCCGGATCAACCTTGAGTACGATTTCAAGCGTCGGCCGATTCCCAGTAGCGCGCGCATGATCCCCATGGCCGGAACCGGTCAAAGCCATCTGGCATTCGATACGGAGCCCTGGAACACCGTCGACGAGGCGCTGGCGACCCGCCTGATCTTCGATGCCTGGCGGGACGATCACTGCCTGAAAACCCTCGAAGACTTCCAGGCCTGGGAGTACTACCGGGCGTTCAAGATGGCGAACCTGAAGGGGGCCAAACCGGCGGCGCCGAGTAGTGCTGAATCTGGGCCCCGGACGGGGCGGAAGAACCTGACGAAGGGGGGTTACCTAGCCGTCGCCAAGCAGCTTTTTCTGGGCGCATACCAGAAGAAGATGTGGGGGCTGGATGGTGCCGACCTCAGCCAGCGCAAACTGGCGGAATGGCTGACATTGCAGGGGTATAAGACCTCAGTTTCGGCAGTGAAGAACGGGACGCGGGAACAGCCGGTCGAGCATCTGGTGCCGGCGACAGATGAGGTTGTCGCCTTCCTGGCCAAGATGAAGGAACGTTTCCCGGGGCTGGAAGCCGCGAAATTCTTGATCCGCTAAACCTGTCAAGGATGGCTATGCGCACGTGCGCATAGCCATAAATCCTGCATTCCTCTGGTCCATTTCCGGTTTTTTTGCGCCTCCATTTCGCCATCTGGTGCTTATCTGGTCAGCCTGAATGTGGAATCTTTGAAAGCGTAATCTGTGGCAAGTAACTGATTATGCTTGGCTTGCAGGTGTGATGTGGCCACCAAAAAGTTTCCTTTCTGTAGGATATGAAAAGCACCCGCTTTACGGGAAAATCCCGCTGTATCTTCGCTATGGATAAATCATGACTTCCGCTTCCCTTGCGCTTCCCGCCAAGCACTGCACGCTGCGAGTCGTGCCGATGCCGGCAGATCTCAATCAGAACGGCGACGTATTCGGCGGCTGGGTCATGGCCCAGGTCGACGTGGCTGGCGCCATACCCGCCATGCATCGTGCCAAGGGGCGGGTGGCAACCGTTTCGGTCAATTCCTTCGTGTTCAAGCAGGCAATCTCGGTCGGCGATATCGTCAGCTTCTATGCTGATATCGTGCGTGTCGGGACGACCTCGGTCACGGTTCGCGTCGAAGTGTACGCCGAACGCAATTATGCCGAGCCGATCATCGTCAAGGTTACCGAGGCCGAACTGACTTACGTGGCAATTGACGGCAATGGCACGAAACGGAACGTTCCGCCCGAAAACTGAGCGGAAATGGTCTAAAATCCGACGGTTAATCTATCACCCGCCCGCTAGCGAGCCTCCCAATGAATAAATTCACCTTGCGTACCGCGCCGGCCTTGATGCTGCTGGCCTTTTCAAGCATGGCTTCCGCCGCTGCATTCCAGCTCTGGGAGCAAAATGCCAGTGGCCTGGGCAATGCCTACGCGGGTTCGGCGGCCGTGGCCGACAACGCCAGCACCGTCTTCTTCAATCCGGCTGGCCTGTCGCAATTGACGGGGTTCCAGTTCTCAGCCGGGGTGGCCGGGGTCGGGCCGAGCTACGAGTTTCGTGACAGCGGCACCTCGGGGGCTTTCAAGGGGAGCGGTAACGGCGGCGATGCCGGAGGCTGGCACGCGGTTCCCAATCTCTATGTGTCCGGTCGGCTGACCGATAGCCTGTCGCTCGGCTTTGGTGTTTCTGCCCCATTTGGGCTGGCGACCGAATACGACAGTGGCTGGGTTGGGCGAGTGCAGGCGATCAAATCCGAGATCAAGACGATCAATTACAACCCCTCGCTGGCCTATCGTATCAACGACAAGCTGGCTCTCGGCTTCGGTCTCAACTATCAGACCATCGATGCCGAAATGACGAGTTACACGCCGCTGGGTCTATATCGGGTCAAAGGCGACGATGCGGCATGGGGCTGGAATGCCGGGGCCCTGTTTACCCTGTCTCCGGCCATGCGTGTCGGCGTTTCCTATCGCTCGGCGATCAAATATACCCTGGAAGGGACCCGCTCGGTAGGAAGTGACTCCCGCTCGGCAACGGCTGAGATCAAGATGCCGGATACCTTCATTTTGTCCGTGTGGCAGCAGGTATCCGATCGTTGGGAAGCAATGGGCGATCTCTCTTATACCCGCTGGAGTGTGCTCGACAAACTGGATATTCGCAGTTCGGCCGGCGTCGATACCGAACTGTTCAAATACGAGAATTCGTGGCGTATTGCTTGGGGCGCAGCCTACAAGGCGAGCGATGCGCTCAAACTGAAGTTTGGCCTCGCTTATGACCGAACGCCCGTCAAGGACGATTACCGTTCCGCACGCGTACCCGACAACGACCGCTTGTGGCTGTCTCTTGGCGGTCAGTGGAATGGCGGACGTTACGGTAAGGTTGATGTGGGTTACAGCTATCTGTACGTACGGGACACCCCAATCAATCAGACCAAAGTATTGAACGGCGTTTTCAGCCACACCCTGCGCGGTGACTACACGGCGAATGCCCACATCGTCGGCGTTCAGTACTCGGTAGGCTTCTAAGCCAGAGCGGA
>CAMKYP010000396.1 GCA_946477505.1 uncultured Dechloromonas sp.
CCATGGCACGGAGCAGGGCTTCGGTATCGACCACTGTCCTGTTCGCCTGCGAGAAGGCAATACAACCAGCCTTCTTGAGGCCTGCCAGCTCGGCCAGGCGCTCGCCATTGAGCCCCAAGGTCAGCGCACCGAGCGGCAGGACGCGGGCCTTGCCAATCTCTTCGCCGCGATGGACGAGGCGATCGGCCAGTTCCGGTTCGTCGAGCGGCGGATCGGCATCCGGCGGCACGACGACGCTGGTCACCCCACCGGCAACGGCAGCGGCCAGCTCCGCCTCGATCGAATTGAGACGAGCACCGAGGTCGATCAGACCGGGGCAGACGACGCAACCAGCCGCATCGATGGTCTGATCGGCAACGAAACCAGCCGGCGTTTCACCCAAGCCGATGACAGTCCCCTCGGCAACGAACAGGGAAGTATTGCCGCGGTCGACACCGTTTTTCGGATCGATGACGCGGCCGTTTTCAATAACGATGTTCATGTTCAGTTCCCTGCAACGATGCTCATGACGGCCATACGAACCGCGATGCCGAAGGTGACCTGGGGCAGGATGACGGCCTGCGCGCCGTCGGCCACGGCGGAGTGGATTTCGACGCCCCGGTTCATCGGACCCGGATGCATGACAATAGCGTCCGGCTTGGCCAGCGCCAGCTTCTGCGGCGTCAAGCCGTAGTGGCGGAAATATTCGCTGGCAGAAGGCAGCAGCGCGCCGTTCATCCGTTCGTTCTGCAGGCGCAGCATGATGATCACGTCACAGTCCTTGAGGCCTTCGTTCATGTCGTGGAAGACATGCACGCCGAGCTTGTCGAGATGCTTGGGCAGCAGGGTTTCCGGGCCGATGGCGCGAACTTCCGGCACCCCCAGCGTGGTCAGCGCATGGATGTCTGAACGGGCGACGCGCGAGTGCAGGATGTCGCCGACAATGGCGACGCGCAGTTGCGTGAAGTCCTTCTTGTAATGACGGATGGTGTACATGTCGAGCAGGCCCTGGGTCGGATGGGCATGGCGCCCGTCGCCAGCATTAACGACATGCACATCGTCGCGGCCGATACGGCGCAGGTGCTCGGTAATCAGGAAGGGCGCACCGCTCGAGGCATGGCGCACGACGAACAGGTTGGCATGCATGGCCACCAGATTGTCGATGGTGTCGAGCAGGGTTTCGCCCTTGGCCGTCGACGATTTGTTGATGTCGAGATTGATGACGTCCGCCGACAGGCGCTTGGCGGCGATCTCGAAGGTGGTTCGCGTGCGCGTCGAGTTCTCGAAGAACAGGTTGAAGACGCTCTTGCCACGCAGCAGCGGCACCTTCTTCACGTCGCGGGCCGATACCTCCATGAAGGAAGCGGCGGTGTCGAGAATCTGGGTCAGGATACGTTGCGGCAGGCCTTCGATCGACAGCAGGTGCGTCAGCTCGCCATCCTTGTTCAACTGCGGGTTATACATGTTCCAGCCTCCAGGCGAGTTGTGCGCCGTCGTTACGCTCGAGCACCAGATTCTGGCCATCGCCGAGCGGAACATCCCAGATTCCGTAGGTCGCCGCCACCGGCAGTTCGCGACCGCCACGGTCGGCCAGCACGGCCAGTTCAACAACGGCCGGACGCCCATAGTCGAACAGTTCGTTGATGGCAGCGCGCGTCGTGCGGCCGGTGTACAGCACGTCATCGACCAGGATGATGTGGCGACCTTCGACGTCGAATGGAATCACCGTCGGGCGGCACTGCGGGTGCAGGCCCTTCTCGGAGAAATCGTCGCGGTAGAAGGAAACGTCGATCAAGCCGATATCTTCCGACAGGCCGAGCAATTCCTTCAGGCGCTCGGCGACCCATGCGCCACCGCTATAGATACCGACCAGCGCCGGGTTCTTGGGCAATTGCGGACGAATCAGGTCGGCCAGCTGGCGACACTGGGCCTCGGCATCAGGCAGGGGGTTGGGTAGGGATGACATGCTGCGGGCTTTCGAACCAGGTTTGGAGAATGAGTTGCGCCGCCACGGCATCGAGCAGCGGCTTGGCAGTCTTGCTGTTGCGGCCGGTTTCGCGCAGGCGCGCCTCGGCATCGAGCGAGGTCAGGCGCTCGTCGGCGTAGGAAACCGGCAAATTGAAGCGTCGAACCAGGCGTTCGCCGAACTTGCCGGCGAGACGGGTCATTTCGTGCGGCGTGCCATCGGCGTGGGTAGGCAGGCCGACGACCAGGCACTCCGGCTGCCACTCGGCGATCAGTTTGCCGATGGCGGCAAACCGGTCGTCGTTCGATTCGGCGTGGATCACGGTCAACGGGTGGGCGCTGCCCAGCAATGTTTCGCCCGTGGCGACGCCGATACGCTTTTCGCCGAAGTCGAAGGCGAGAACGGTGCCCACGGGGTCAGGCGTGTCCGGCCACGTCGGAAAGCTGGGTAAAGCTGATACCCAGTTTCTGCATGGCGGCCGGCAGGCGCTCCTCCGGCGGCAAGTCGAACAGGATGCTGGCTTTCGCCGGCACCGTCAGCCAGGAGTTCTGCGCCAGTTCGTCTTCAAGCTGACCGGCATCCCAGCCCGCATAGCCGAGCGAGATCAGAATTTCGGAAGGCAGGCCGTCTTTGCCGACCGAACTGAGCACGTCGCGCGAGCTGGTCAGCCCGACATCGCCGTTGACCGCCAGTGTCGATTGCCAGTGCCCGACCGGGCGATGCAGCACGAATCCGCGGTCAAGCTGTACCGGCCCGCCGAAATAGACCGGCAGGTTGGCCAGGCTTTCCGCCTCCAGCTTGATGTCGATTTTTTCGAACAAGCCGGCCACGTTCATGTCGATCGGCCGATTGACGATGATGCCCAAGGCCCCATTCTCGTTATGTTCGCAAACATAGACGAGCGTGTTGGAAAAATAGGGATCTTCCAGCGCCGGCATGGCGATCAGGAAGTGGTCTGTCAGGTTGACGTTGTCCATAAGTGGAATTTTAATCGCCGGGGAGGTACAAACCAACCATGAACCACGAAAAAGCCCTGGTCTGGTTCCGCCGCGACCTGCGCGACCACGACCATGCCGCCCTCAGCGCGGCCTTGAGCAATGCCCGCCACGTCTACTGCGCCTTCGTTTTCGATACCGACATTCTTGATGCGCTGCCATCCCGCCAGGACCGGCGCGTCCATTTCATTCGCGAATCGCTGGTCGAACTCGATGCCGCCCTGCGTTCGCGGGGTGGCGGCCTGATCGTTCGGCACGGTCGGGCGAGCGACGAAATCCCGGCGCTTGCCGCCCAGCTTGGCGTGGCCGCCGTCTTTGCCAATCGCGACTACGAACCGGCCGCCAAGGCGCGCGATACGGCCGTTGCCGAGCACTTGCGGACATCCGGTATTTCGTTCATCGATGGCAAGGATCAGGCGATTTTCGACGGTAGCGAAGTTCTTACCCAGGCCGGCAAGCCCTTCACGGTTTTCACGCCGTACAAGAATGCCTGGCTGAAACGCCTGACGGCGACCGACCATGCCGAATATGCATGCGATGGGCAGCTGGCAACGGTCGAGACAACCGGCATTCCTTCGCTCGAACAATTGGGCTTCCTGCTCACGGACCTGGAAAAAATCGGCATCCGCCCTGGCATGAGCGGTGCCCGTACGCTGTGGGATGATTTCCGCGCTGGACGCATTGCGCGCTACGGCGAATTGCGGGACTACCCGGCGATCAAGGGTGTTTCCTATCTGTCCGTCCATTTGCGTTTCGGTACGCTGTCGATCCGTGAACTGGTCCGTACCGCCGTTGCCAGGGAAGCTGGCAGTTGGCTGAACGAGCTGATCTGGAGAGATTTCTACTTCATGATCCTCGATCGCTTCCCACATGTCGTCGGCCAGTCATTCAAACCGGAGTACGAAGCGATCCGCTGGGCCGACTGGCCGGCCGGATTCGCGGCCTGGCAGGATGGACGGACAGGCTATCCCCTGGTCGATGCGGCGATGCGCCAACTCAAGGCCAGCGGCTGGATGCACAACCGGCTGCGCATGATCGTCGCCTCCTTCCTGACCAAGGATCTCG
>CAMKYP010000397.1 GCA_946477505.1 uncultured Dechloromonas sp.
TGCACGAAGGCACGCAGGTGCTGAGCCGCGCCGATGTGATGGACGGCATCGCCGAGCTGATCCCGGAAATACAGGTCGAAGCCACCTTCCCGGATGGCACCAAGCTGGTCACGGTCCATAACCCCATCGTTTAATATGGAAGCATTCGAATCACTGTGCGAAATTCTGCTCCGGCAAGCCGGCTACTGGGTGATTCCAGGCATTTATGTTGCCCTGAATCAACGCGACAAAGACTTTTTAGACGAAACGGTCGCACTTCCTACGCTTGGGAAAAGGGTCTTTAAGTCTTTTCCTCGCACTCAACTTGATCTAGTTGCTTACAAACCAGCCAAAAATGAATTGCTGATTATTGAGTGCAAGAGCTTTTTAGACTCACCCGGTATTTCAGCAAGATCGTTCCCTTTCTCCCGGAGAGTTTCCTTAGACCGACCAGTATCAAGGGAGGATGTTGCGCGCTTTAAGCAATACAAGTTATTCCAGCACCCCGAGTATCTCAAGGTGGTATCTGATCAACTTATTAAAAATCTTAAAACGCTAGGAATGCTAACCCAAGACAACCATCCTTCGACACGACTCATGCTGGCCTGTGGCCGCTTGGCAGACACCTCATCAGCCCCTATTCGCGATCAGTTCCGGCACCAAGGCTGGCGCTTTGCCGGTCCAAAAACCATTGTTCGAGGCTTAAGTCGCCTAAAAAATATTGGCTACCACAACGACCCAATTGTAATGACGGCAAAACTTCTACTGAGGTAACACGACATGATCCCCGGAGAACTCCTCGCCGAACCCGGCGAACTCGAACTCAACGTCGACCGCCTGACGATCACGCTGGTTGTCGCCAATACCGGCGACCGCCCGATCCAGGTGGGTTCGCACTATCACTTCCATGAAACCAACGCCGGCCTGAGCTTCGACCGCGAGGCGGCGCGTGGCTTCCGGCTCGACATCGCCGCCGGTACCGCCGTGCGCTTCGAGCCGGGCCAGACGCGCACCGTGCAGCTGGTGGCGCTGGCGGGTGACAGGAAGGTTTACGGTTTCCGCGGCTTGATTCAGGGGGCGCTATGAGCACGAAGATTACCCGTCAGGCCTATGCCGAGATGTTCGGCCCGACCACCGGCGACCGCCTTCGCCTGGCCGACACCGAACTGATCATCGAGGTCGAAAAGGACTACACGATCTACGGCGAAGAAGTGAAATTCGGCGGTGGCAAGGTCATCCGCGACGGCATGGGCCAGAGCCAGCGCGTGTCGGCGGAAACCGTCGATACCGTCATCACCAACGCGCTGATCGTCGACGCCGTCACCGGCATCATCAAGGCTGACATCGGCCTGAAGGGCGGCCGCATCGCCGCCATCGGCAAGGCCGGCAACCCGGATATCCAGCCCGGGGTGACCATCGTCGTCGGCCCAGGCACCGAGGTCATCGCCGGCGAAGGCATGATCGTCACCGCCGGCGGCATCGACAGCCACATCCATTTCATCTGCCCGCAGCAGATCGAGGAAGCGCTGAACTCCGGCGTCACCACCATGATCGGCGGCGGCACCGGCCCGGCGACCGGCACGTATGCGACGACTTGCACGCCCGGACCGTGGCACATCCACCGCATGCTGGAAGCCGCCGAGGCCTTCCCGATGAACCTCGGTTTCCTCGGCAAGGGCAACGCCAGCCTGCCGGAAGCCCTGCGCGAGCAGGTCGAAGCCGGCGTGATTGGCCTCAAGCTGCACGAAGACTGGGGTACGACGCCGGCCGCCATCGACTGCTGCCTGTCGGTCGCCGACGAGATGGACATTCAGGTCGCCATCCACAGCGACACGCTCAACGAATCGGGCTTCGTCGAAGCCACCATAGCCGCCTTCAAGGGCCGCACCATCCACACCTTCCACACTGAAGGCGCAGGCGGCGGCCATGCCCCAGACATCATCAAGGCGGCCGGGCTACCCAACGTGCTGCCCAGTTCGACCAACCCGACCATGCCCTACACGGTGAATACCATCGACGAGCATCTCGACATGCTGATGGTCTGCCACCACCTCGACCCAAGCATCGCCGAGGATATCGCCTTCGCCGAAAGCCGCATCCGCCGCGAGACCATCGCCGCCGAAGACATCCTGCACGACCTCGGCATCTTTTCGATGATGTCGTCCGACTCGCAAGCCATGGGTCGCGTCGGCGAAGTCGTCATCCGCACCTGGCAGGCGGCGCACAAGATGAAGCTTCAGCGCGGCGCGCTTCCGGAAGACAGCGCCCGCCACGACAACTTCCGCGTCAAGCGCTACATCGCCAAATACACCATCAACCCGGCACTGACGCATGGCATCGCCCACACCGTCGGTTCCATCGAAGTCGGCAAGCTGGCCGACCTGGTACTGTGGAAGCCGGCCTTCTTCGGCGTCAAACCCTCGCTGATCCTCAAGGGCGGCATGATCGCCGCCGCCGCGATGGGCGACCCCAACGCCTCGATTCCGACGCCGCAGCCCGTACATTACCGGCCGATGTTCGGCAGCTTCGGCAAGGCCTTGAAGACCTCGGTCACCTTCGTCTCGCAGGCGGCGCTGAAGAATCCCGCCGTTGCGGCACTGGGCCTGAGCAAGCCGCTGATCGCCGTTTCCGGCACGCGCACGCTGACCAAGGCCGACATGGTGCACAACGGCGCGACGCCGGAAATCACCGTCGATCCCGAAACCTACGTGGTCAAAGCCGACGGCGTCCATCTGGTCTGCGAACCGGCAACCGAGCTGCCGCTGGCCCAGCGTTACTTCCTGTTCTGACGGCGCGATGCAGCACTGGCTCATTCTCGGCATCGCCATCGTCAGCGAAGTGATCGCCACCTCGGCACTGAAGGCTTCCGACGGATTCACCCGCCTGCTGCCGTCGGTGATTGTCGTCGTCGGCTACGGCATCGCCTTCTACTGCCTGGCGCTGGTACTGCGCACGCTGCCGGTCGGCATCGTCTACGCCATCTGGTCCGGCGTCGGCGTCGCGCTGATCGCTCTGGTCGGCTGGCTGCTCTACGGACAAACGCTCGATCTGCCGGCCATTGTCGGCATCGGCCTGATCGTTGCCGGTGTTGCTGTCCTCAATGTCTTCTCGAAAACTGTCGCTCATTGATTCCATGTTGATCCTCAACCAACGCACCACCGCCCCCGTCACCGATTCCGTGGCCTTGGCCTACGACGAACGCAAGCGCAGCCGCCTGAAGGTGACCCTCGCCTCCGGCGCCGAAGCGGGCATCTTTCTCGAGCGCGGCGACCACCTGCATGGCGGCGACCGGCTTATTGCCGAGGATGGTTCGGCCGTCGTCGAAATTCTCGCCGCCCCGGAAAAGCTCATCGAAGCCATCGCCGACAACCCGCTGCTCTTCGCCCGCGCTGCTTACCACCTAGGCAACCGCCACGTCCCGGTGCAGATCGTGCCGACCGAGAACGGCGGCAAGCTGCGCTTCCAGACCGACCACGTGCTGGCCGATATGGTCAGGGGCCTCGGCTGCACAGTCAGGGAAACCGAAGCCCCGTTCCAGCCGGAATCCGGCGCCTATGGCGCGCATGGCGGCCATCATCACCATGGCGAGGCAGACGACGCCCACGCCGCCCTGCACAACCCCGGCCACGGCCCGCACCGCTCGGTGCCGAAGATTCACGAGTTCAAGCCGCGATGAGGCAGACGATCAGCTTCGTGACCCTCGGCGTGCGTGACCTGGCACGCAGCCGGGCCTTCTATCGCGCCCTCGGCTGGCACGAATCGGCCGGCAGCCAGGAGGCGGTCGCCTTCTTTCAGGTCGGCACGGTGGCCTTCGCGCTGTTCGGCCGCGACGACCTCGCTGCCGACGCCAGCATTGATGCCGCCGGCCAGGGCTTCGCCGGCTTCACGCTCGCCCACAACGTGGCGAACGAAGCCGATGTCGATGCCACACTGCAGGAGGCCGTGGCGGCGGGCGGCACACTGGTCGCCGCCGGCAACCGTGCCCCGTGGGGCGGCTTTCGCGGCTACTTCGCCG
>CAMKYP010000398.1 GCA_946477505.1 uncultured Dechloromonas sp.
GGGTGGCGAGGGCGTGCGGGGGTGGGTATTCCTGCTCGATCAGCTTGGGGTCGAAGGGGAGGCGGTAGAGGTTGCTTAGGCTGCCAAGCAGCCAGAGCAGGTGTTGATACGCCAACTCTCCCTGTGACGTTTGCATTGCCAGATCCAAATTTATGACATCAGGGCATTCTCTGGTCAGATTCGCGTCAGGTCAATATCACCAACGGCATAAATGACTCGCCCCCCGATCACGCACCGTCACGCAAAGCCGACAAACGGCAAGGCATCCACTCCTTATACTGTCGCGTCCCTTCCGAGATATTCCGTCATGGAACACCGCCTGAAGCGCGCCTTGACCACGCCGTTCGTCCTGCTTGCCGCCTTTGTCCTGTGGTTCTGGGAATGGCTGTGGGAGCCCTTGCAGGAGGCCATGGCCTGGCTGGCCCGCTGGCCGCTGTGGCGCCAGGTCGACGCCTGGGTTGCCGGTGCGCCGCGCTATGTCGCGCTGGCCTTGTTTCTTCTGCCCGGCGCCGTGCTGCTGCCGTTCAAGCTGGCCGGGCTGTATTTTCTCGCGCACGGCGCGCCGCTGCTCGGGATACTCACCTTCATGGCGGCCAAGATTGTCGGAACGGCCCTGCTCGCCCGCATCTTCACGCTGACCAAGGCGCAGTTGCTGACGATAGCCTGGTTCGCGCGCGCCTATGCGGCCATCACCCGCTTCAAGTCGGCCGTTTTCGACCGGCTGCATGCCCACCCGGCCTACCGGCGCGCGCATGCCGCGCTGGCGGCATTGCGCCGGCGCAGCCGGCAGGTTCGGCGCGGGCTGGCCTACCACCTGCGCAGCCGCTGGCGGGCCGTGATGCGCCGGGCGCAACGGCGCGGCCGGATGAACTGCTAGGCTCAATCAGCCGACCACCTCGACACACTCGGCCACCCAGCCCAGCGCCTTGATGCAGGCCCGGGCGATAGGCGGCGACAGGCCGCCGTGGCCGGCGTTGGAGACCGGGAACCAGGTCGCTTCCGGCCAGGCGTGATGCAGCGCGTCGGCGTTCTTCGGCGGGCAGACCGGATCGGACAGCCCCTGCACGATGGCCGCCGGCAGGTGGCGCAGGCGCTCGACACCGGCCAGCAGCTGCCCCGGTGCCAGGAAGCAGTGCCGCGACAGGTAATGCATCTGGATGCGCACCTTGGCCAACTCCCGGACGTCGGGCGAGCGGTCGAGCGGCGCTTCGCCGAGCAGCGTGCGCTCGTAGTCCAGCCAGGCCCGGCTGGCACGCTCGGCCTCCCCGGCATCGTCGCCAAGCACGCGGGCCGCGCAGGCGGCAAGGAGATCGCCGGAGGCCACCGCCCCCAGCGCGCGTGAAAAGGTGTGCCATGCCTGGTGGGCACCCGGATTCTCGCCGCCGACATAGGCGGCGATTTCGGCCTGCGAGCCGAGGAAGATGCCGCGCAGGACCAGCCCGAGCACGTGTTCCGGGTAGATCTGGGCGTAGGCCAGCGCCAGCAGGCTGCCCCACGAGCCGCCGAAGACGATCCACGCCGGGATGCCCAGCGCCTCGCGCACAACTTCCAGATCGGCGACCAGATCGGCCGTGGTGTTCTCGTTCAGGGCGCCCAGCGGCTGGCTGCGCCCGGCCCCGCGCTGGTCGACGAGCACCGCGCGGAAACGCTGCGGGTCGAACAGCCGGCGCTGCGCCGGGGTGCAGCCGCTGCCCGGGCCGCCGTGCAGAAAAAGCACCGGCACGCCATCGGCCGGCCCGACTTCCTCGACATACAGGTAATGACCGTCGCCAACGGCGATGCGCCGCGCACAGCGCGGTTTGACTTCGGGATACAAAAAATCGGCGGACACCGCTGCTCCATTCAGGATTCGATCAGGCCGTTGCGTACGGCAACCAGCGTCAGCTCGGCGGCGTTGTGCACGTTGAGCTTCTGCTTGATGTGATAGAGGTGCGTGCCGACCGTGCTCGGGCTGATACAGAAATCGCTCGCCACGTCGTTGACCGAGCGGCCTTCGGCCAGCTTGAGGAAGACGGCGAGTTCCTTCTCGGTCAGCGCCTCGACCGGATTGGCCGAGCCCGACAACTGGGCGAGGGCCACGGCCTGCGCCAGCTCGGGGTCGAGATAGCGACGGTCGCGCCGCACCTCGCCGACCGCCCGCAAAAACTCTTCCGGTGACGCCCGCTTGCACAGGTAGCCGCGCGCGCCGAGCTTGAGGGCACGCACCGGCACGATGTCGTCGTGGTGCGCCGAGAGCATCAGCACACGGGCCTTGCCATCCCACACCAACAGGCGCTCCAGCGCGGCCAGGCCGCCGATGCCGGGCATCGACACATCCATCACCACGAGGTCGGGATTGCACTCGGCGTACAGGCGAACGGCGCTCTCGCCGTTGTCGGTCTCGGCGACGACCTGGGCGCCGGCCCCTTCGAGCAGGAGTCGAAAACCGAGCCGGACCATGGCATGGTCGTCGGCCAGCAGCACGCGGGTTCCTTGCAGATTCATGACACCACCCTCCTCGCATTGACCGGCAGACGCGCCTCGAAAACGAAGCCGCCCGCTGCCGGACTGGTGAATTCCAGATGGCCGCCCAACAGGGCGACCCGTTCGCGCATACCCTGCAAGCCCAGCCCGCAGCCGGCCTGCCCCGATAGCCCCCGGCCGGCGCCGCAGCCGTTGTCGGCAAGGCGCACCGACAGTTCCGCCTCGTCCGCCTGCACCGTCAGTTCGACCCGGCTGGCCTGGGCATGACGGACGACGTTGGTCAGCCCTTCCTGCACGATGCGCAGCACGCCCTGCGCCAGTTCGTCGTCGATACCGTCCTCGGGCACGGAAATCCGGCTTTCCAGCGCGATGCCGTGCTGCCGCCCCCAGGCCTCGGTGCACTGCGCCAGGCGCTCCGCCAGGCCTGCCGCGTCGGCGCGCAGGCGGTGCAGGATGCGGCGCACCCCGTCCTGCATCTCGCCGGTCACCGCGACGATGCTCTGCGCATGGCCGTGCAGTGCCGGCTGCTCCGTGGTGCGCTGGACGATGGCGCCGCCCAGCGCGCGTACCGCCGTAATGCCTTGCGCCAGTTCGTCGTGCAGTTCGCGGGCAACGCTTTCGCGCTCGGCGCGGCGCTCGTCTTCGAGCCGGCTGCGCATCTGCTCGGCCACTTCCCTCGCCGTCTCCAGCCGGACGTTGTCGTCCACCGCCGCCTTCAGGCGATCGGCCATGCCGTTGAAGGCCCGCGCCAGGCGGCCAAGTTCCGACGAGTCGAAGTGCGGCAGGCGGGTGTCGAAACGGCCGCGACCGGTGCGATCCAGCGCCCGCATGACCTGATCGAGCGGCCGCAGCGCCCGGCCCAGGGCCTGCCGCGTACCGGCGAACAGGGCGGTCAGAAAGAGCAGCGCCCAGCCGGCCATGCCCAGCAATTCGTCCCAGGCGTCGAGCACCGCCCGCGACGAATCCGGCAGCAGGCTCAACTGAAAGCCGCCGGCGTTCAAATGGCGCGCCGGCAAGCGGCTGGACAGCAAGTCGGCAAACCACGCCGGCGCCTCGCGGCCGGCCTTGTAGGCCGACGGTGGCGAAACGTGACGCAGCTGTCCGTCGGCATCGCGCACTTCCAGCACGTTGGCGCGCACCCGGCCGATGCCCGCCGCCACGGCCAGCAAGCGCTCGCCGCGCACATCCGGCGGCAGCGCCTGCAGTTCGCCGACCACCACCCTGAGCCATTGCTCCGATACGCGCGTCGCCGCCTCGACTTCTTCATGCACGGCATTACGCGTGGCGTGCAGCCACAGGCCGCCAAGCACCAGCAGCAGGCTGGCCGCCAGCGCGCACAGCACGAGGCCGACACGGGTGTGCAACCCGGCCTGGCCAAGCGAGAGAAACGCAAGCGGCCGCTTCATGGTCACTTGCCGCCGAAAATGTAGCGCACGCCGACCCAGGCGGCGCGCGGCGCACCCGGTGCGACGAAGGTCTGGCGGCGCCAGTCGTCCGGGTTGGCCTGGAAGCTGCCGCCGACG
>CAMKYP010000399.1 GCA_946477505.1 uncultured Dechloromonas sp.
TGATCGGTCACGTACAGCGTGAGGGAATCGGGCTTGGCCACCAGCTCGTAGTTGACGTCCTTGACGACCGAAACGATGCCGCCATGGCGAGGCATAGCTTCATGCGCGTGGGCCATACCCGGTTTTTCGGTGTGGGGATGATGGCCCTTGTGTTCGTCCGCCGCAGAGGCTGGATTGATGAAGAACGTGAGGAGTAAAGCGTAAAGGATTGAGGAATGATTCATGGGAGCTCCATGTCGGTTGATAAAACGGTTAATGGAAATCAGGCGTGCTCGCCATGCGCGGATACGCCCTCAAACAGGAGGTTCATACTGTCCTTCGGCAATCGGGAAACTGCCGGTCCATGCCAGTGCCCACCCCCGTGCACGTTCATCCAGGGGACTCGGAAGCATGTGGGCGTGCTTCGCACTCATCCAGGTTCTTCTTTATTGTCGCGGCGTCGCTTCAATTTCTGCCTCGCCGCCTGCAGACGATGCCGCAGGTTTTTTGAATATTTGGGGTGCTTGCCGCGCCGGCTTTCCCGCCAGCAAACCCATCCGTAAAGCACCAGAAAGGTCAGCATCAGCCCCAAGGAAAGGATGAGGAACTGGAACTCAAGATGGCTGTGACTCATGTGCTGGAGCATCGCGAAATGGCCATCGGTCCTGGGTTAACACGCCTTGCCGCAACTCGGGCAAAACTTGCTGCCCGGGGCAAGATTCGCAGCGCAGTTCGTACAATTTCCGGACGCCAGGCTTGTGCCGCATTGGGCACAGTAGCGCCCCCCGGGCGTGGTTGCCGAGCCGCACTTTGGGCAAAAGGAGTCGTCGGCTGAGCCGATGATGGTTGGCGCGGAATGCAAGGGGGCTGCGTTTCCCCAGGCATGATGTCCGCGTCGCCCCTCGCGGCCATGGTGGCCGCCGCGATACGAGCCGGAAATTCCTCGCATGAGTTTTTCAAAAAATCCCATAACAACCTCCATATTTGCGTGAATAAATGGGGAACCGCCGGTTTGTGCCCAATCCGGCGCATAAGCCGGTCATGAAGTGGAAACACCTGAGTCGCCTGGCCTGCCCTTCGATTGCGTGCAATCGTCCTCATTGACGTCCTTGCCGTGAGCAAGGCGATAGAGCAGCGGCAATACGAGCAGCGTCAGCGCGGTCGACGACAGGATTCCGCCAATCACCACGGTGGCAAGCGGGCGCTGGACTTCCGCACCGGTTCCCGTTGCAATCGCCATGGGGACGAAGCCGAGCGAAGCGACCAAGGCCGTCATCAACACGGGACGCAGTCGTGTCAGCGCCCCTTCGTGAATCGCGTCATCCAGGGAACGTCCTTCTTCGCGCAGGTTGCGGATGAAGGAAATCATCACCAGGCCGTTCAGCACGGCCACGCCGGACAGCGCAATAAACCCGATGCCGGCCGAGATCGAGAGCGGGATGTCCCTCAGCCAAAGCGCGACGACACCGCCCGTCAGTGCAAACGGAATGCCGGTGAATACCAGCAGCCCATCCTTGGCATTCCCGAACATGACGAACAGCAGCGTGAAGACCAGCAGCAGGGCCACGGGCACCACGATCTGGAGACGCTTCGAGGCCGATTCCAGCTGTTCGAAGGTTCCCCCCCAGGCTGTCCAGTAGCCGCTGGGGATTTTGATCTCGGCAAGACGGTTTTGAGCCTCGCCGACGAAAGAGCCGATGTCGCGGCCGCGAACGTTGGCGCTCACGACAACGCGGCGCTTCCCGTTTTCCCGGCTCACCTGGTTCGGCCCCGGGGCGAGTTCAAGACTGGCGACTTCTCCCAAGGGGATATAGGTCGTCCGCGCGTCGACTCCGTTGCCCGCCGACACTCCCTTCGGCAAGGCAATCGGCAAGCGCTTGATCGACTCGAGATCGGAGCGCAGGTTGTCCGGCAATCGCACGACAATGTCGAAGCGGCGATCGCCTTCAAACATGGTTCCGGCATCTCGGCCGCCAATCGCCGTCGAGATCGCTTCCTGGACGTCGCCGACATTGAGCCCGTAACGCGCCGTTTTCTCCCGGTCGATATTCACGGTCAGCATCGGCAAGCCCGTGGTCTGTTCGACCTTGACCTCGGATGCGCCCGGAATTTTCTCCAATACCGCGAAAATCTTGGCGGCCGTGTCGTTCATGACATCCATGTCGTCGCCGAATATCTTGATGGCGACATCGCTGCGGACACCGGAGATCAACTCGTTGAAGCGCAACTGGATCGGCTGGGAAAACTCGTAGTTGTTTCCAGGCAGTTTGCCAACGGTCTTTTGAATCGCGGCCAAGAGTTCGTCCCGGGTTTTCCTGGGTTCCGGCCATTCCTCTTCCGGCTTGAGCATGATGTAGCCGTCCGAAATATTCGGCGGCATCGGATCCGATGCGATTTCGGCGGTTCCGGTTCTGGCGAAAATCTTGTCTATTTCCGGGTAGTCGGCCTTCAGGCGCTTTTCCAATTGCTGCTGCATCGCGACGGACTGCGAAAGACTGGTCCCGGGGATGCGCAGCGCCTGAATCGCAAAGTCGCCTTCGTTCAGGCTCGGGACGAACTCGCTCCCCATGCGCGTGGCGAGCACGCCGGAGAGAAGCACCATGACCGTTGTAAACACCAGCACGACCGGCTTGTTTTCCATGACGTAGGCCAGAACAGGCTCATACCAGCGCTTGGCCGCCCGCATCAGGAAATTTTCCTTTTCGCCAACCTTTTCGCCGATAAACAGCGCGACGGCCGCGGGAATGAAGGTCACGGAAAGAATCATGGCGCCAACGAGCGCGGCGACCACGGTAAAGGCCATGGGGTGGAACATCTTCCCTTCGACACCGGTGAGCGCGAAGATCGGCAGGTAGACGATCATGATGATGAGCTGACCGAACAGCAGCGCCCGGCGCGCCTCTTTCGACGCCGCAAAAACTTCGTGGAAGCGCTCGGCACGACTCAGCGGCCGGCCATACTGCCCCTGGGCGTGAGCCAGGCGGCGCACGCAGTTTTCAACGATCACGACCGCGCCGTCGATGATGATGCCGAAGTCAAGCGCTCCGAGACTCATCAGGTTGGCGCTGACCTGGTAGGTGACCATCCCGGAAAAGGTAAACAACATGGAGAGCGGGATCACCATGGCGGTGATGATGGCCGCCCGGATATTGCCAAGGAACAGGAACAGGATGACGATCACCAGGATCGCCCCTTCGAGAAGGTTCTTCTTGACGGTATTGATCGCCTTGTCCACCAGAACGGTGCGGTCATAGACGGTCACGGCCTTAATGCCTTCCGGCAGGTTGCGGTTGATTTCGGCCATTTTCTGGTCGACCGCCCGAGAGACCGTGCGGCTGTTCTCGCCGATCAGCATGAACACGGTACCCAGAACCACTTCGCGCCCGTTGTCGGTGGCGGCACCGGTACGCAGCTCGCGGCCGATGCCGACCTCGGCGACGTCGCGGATGCGGATCGGCACCCCTTGGACATTGCCGAGGATGACGTTCCGGATATCCTCCATGCTGCGAACCTGGCCCGGCGCACGTATCAGATACTGCTCGCCGCGCTTCTCGATATAGCCTGCACCGACGTTGCTGTTGTTGCGGTCGATGGCAACGACCACATCCTGAAGCGTCAGGCCGTAGGAAGCCAGCTTTTGCGGGCTGGGCGCCACCTGATACTCCTTGGCAAAACCGCCAATCGAGTTGATTTCGGTCACCCCCGTCACATTGCGCAATTGCGGCTTGATGATCCAGTCCTGGATTTCACGCAAATCGGTGGGCGTGTACGGCGTGCCATCCGGTTTCTTGGCGCCGCTCTCCGCTTCCACCGTCCACAAATAGATCTCTCCCAGGCCGGTAGAGATGGGGCCCATGGCCGGTGCGATTCCCGCCGGTATTTTTTCCTTGGCCTCCTGTATCCGTTGATTGACCAGTTGGCGGGCAAAATAGATGTCCGTGCCGTCCTTGAAAATCACCGTGACCTGCGACAAGCCGTAACGCGACAGGGAACGGGTCTGCTCCAG
>CAMKYP010000400.1 GCA_946477505.1 uncultured Dechloromonas sp.
CCCTTGATCTCGAAGCTCAGCGAGCCGGTCGGGCAGGTGTCGACGCACAGGCCGCAGCGCGTGCAGTCCGGGCCGATCGGCACCTCGGGTTCGACGGCGCGGCCCTTGATCACCGTGTCGAGAACGTGCGGGACGAGGCAGACCTTGCGGCAGTCGCCTTCGTGGAAGCAGCCGTCGAGCTTGTACCTGATGCGGACCGGGGAAATGATGCCGACCACGCCGTAGGTCAGGCCGATCGGGCAGGCATAGCGGCACCAGGCGCGCCGCGAGAAGAAGACTTCGAAGAAGAGCAGGGCGAGGACCCACAGCATGGCCAGCCCCGGGCCGTAGATCAGGGCGCGCGAGACGATGCCGGTGGGCGAGATGGCTTCGTAGACGGTATAGCCGGTGAGCAGCGCCAGCAGGGCGAAGACGATCCAGAACACGGTGCGCAGGCGGCGATCCATGGTCTGATCGGTGACCAGCTTTTTCCTGACCAGGAAGAGATGGATCTTCTCGGCCCACTCGGCCAGCAGGTGGTAGGGGCAGACCCATGAGCAGAACGTCCGTCCGCCGAGCAGCACCCACAGGATCAGAACGGTTCCCGTGCCGATGAGTAGGTTGTTGATGATGTGCTTGTGGGCGAGCATCACCTGTAGCGCGGAGTTCAGGTCGATCAGGTGGAAGCCGACGAAGCGCGACGCCGTGAGCGCGCCTTCAAGAATCTGGATGTCCAGCGCGAAGGAGAGGGTGAACAGCAGGTTGGCGAAGATCAGCGTCGCCCAGCGCCGGTTGCGCCACTTGTTGGAGGTTTCCTGGTGGGCGCGCTGATGGGCCTTCGCCGCCTGCAGGTCCTGCTTGTTGGTCATGCGCTTGAGAACGTGAACTTCCTGGGCGCGTTCCGATATTTTTTCTGGCTTGGTCGGTTCCCAGCCGAACATGATCTTGATCTGTTCGCGGAAACGGCGTTTGAGGAGATCGCTCATGCCTTCCACACCTCCCGGGCTTCGATGCTGATGGCCGTGGGTTCGACCGGACAGACCATTTCGCAGACGCCGCAGCCGACACACGGCTCATGGACGACGGGGGACTTGCGCTTGCTGCCATCGGGCGCAAAAACGGTTTCGATGGAAATGGCGCCCTTGATCGGACACTCGCGAACGCAGAGATCGCATTCGGCGACGTCATAGGGGTGGTCGGCGATCTTGATCGGCTTCCAGCGGTCGACGTCCATGTAGCGCATCTTGCCCTTGAAATCGGGGCCGCGCGTTTGTCCCTTGAAGCCCTTGCCCTGGATGGCCAGGCAGGCCTCGGGACGGACCAGGCGGGCAACGCCCATGCGTTCGTTGAGGTTCAGCGTCGGCTCGGCATCCTTTTCCTTGGCCAGCAGGATCGGTTTGGCCGACAGTTGGGCGCCGGAACGAACCGGCAGGAAGTCGGGCTTGTGATAGGTCAGCGAGCCCGTCGGGCAGGCCAGAATGCACTGCACGGCATCGCAGGAGAAGTCGCAGGCCTGTTCGCGGGCATCGATCATCGGGACGCCGACCCCCATGCCGTCGACCAGATCGGCGAGCTTGATCGCCTGTACCGGGCAGACCTGCACGCACTGGCCGCACTTGATGCAACTGGCCAGGAAATCCTTCTCGTCCAGCGCGCCCGGGGGGCGCAGGCGTTGCTTCTTGGAATAAATCAACGGCAGAAAGCCGGAGGTCGCAGCACCGAGCACGCCGCCAGTGAGCAGGATGGTGCGCAGTACGCGGCGGCGCTTGGTCTGTTTCCGGGCGATGGAGACGGCAGGTTTGGTTTCGGCCGCAGGCTTGGGGGCGTCGTCTTCGGGGGCGCTCATGAGATGGCTACCTTGGTCGGTTTGACGAAGCGAGGCTTCTCGTCGCGCAGGATCAGGTCCGGCGTCGAGAACGGCGCAAGGCGTTCCAGAAAATCGAGCAGTTCCATGACCGGTGAGCTGCGGAAGAAGCGGGCAATCGGCAGTTCCATCCAGATCTGGTCGGCGAACGACAGCAACTCGTGCGGATTGTCCCCGTAGCCGTCGCCGTTGCGGTCGAAGCCCTGATAGTCGTCCCAGTAGTTGCCTTCCCAGAAATTCTTCTCGGTATTGGGATTGCTGCCGCGGCCGCCGTAGGTCACCTGGGTCAGGTTGCCTTCGAAGACATTGTCGGTCAGGCGGTTGCCGCCGGTTTCGCTATTGAACTGGATGCCGATGCCGTTGAAGGCGAAGCGGTTCTGGCGAATCTCGATGGTCGAGTCGGGCTGGAAGGGCGAGAGATCGGAGCCGATGCCGATGGCACAGTAAATGATCTCGTTGTTCTCGATGATCGTGCCCGAGGCTTCCTTGAAGCCGATACCCATGCCGGCGGCGCCGGTGGCATGCGAGATGACGTTGTTGCGCACCGTGCCGCCCTCGGTGTACATGAAGTAGATGCCGACCGCGTTGTCGTGGAACTGGTTGCCCTCGACGACGTTGTCGTTGGCGAACATGAAGTGGATCGAATAGCGGCTGCGCTTGCCGATATTGTTGCGGTAGGTGTTGCGGTGCGAATACCAGGCCACCATGTCGCGCGAATCGATGACCTGGTTGCCCTCGATCAGGTTGTCGCTGCTGTACCACAAGCGCAGACCATCGCCGCGCACGCCGAGTTCGCGATCCTTGGAACTGATGCGATTGTTCTTGACGGTACTGCGATTGACTTGCTTGAGGTCGATGCCGAACAGGCAGTTGTCGGCGACCACGTTCTCGATCACGTTGTTGTTGCCGCGCACGTCGAGGCAGGAGTCGTCGGTATCGTGCGAGTCGCCCGAGCCGGTGAGGCGCAAGCCGCGGATCGTCGTGTCGCCGGCATTGATCATCATGACCGTTCCACGGTCGCCGGCATCGATGGTGACCTGGTCGCCACCATCGATGGTCAGCGGCTTGTTGATGACTACCGGGCCGGCGTAGGTGCCGGGTGGCGGCTTGATGACGGAACCCGGGGCGGCCTTGTCGACAATGTCCTGGAAGGGCTTCAGGCCATGCACGCGCTTGTCGCGCTCGTGCAGCATGAAGGTCGGTTTCGGGCGGTCGACATCGGCACGGGCACCCATGCCGGCTGGCGGCTCGGATTGTGTTTCCGAGATGCCGTTGGTGAAGGCCAGGAGGAGCGCGGCGGCCAGGCTCAACCTGGCCAGATGATTCAGGGCGGCCACGTGATTTACTCGGCGGTGCCTTCGCGCAGTTGCTTGCGGCGGATCAGCAGCGCCAGCATCATGCAGACGAAGATGACCAAGAGCAGGCCGTAGCCCCAATAGGGGTAGGAGAAGGTCGAGAACTGCGCGACCTTGCCTTCACCAAAAACGGTGGGCATGAAGGGCTTGACCGTGAAGGCGCCCCACGGGTGCAGGTTGTGGCCGAAGAACCACAGCCAGCCGGCATAGGTGACAACAAAGAAGAGCGGCAGCAGGGCCGGGATCAGCGCCAGCAGCAGCTGGAAGGGGCGGATTTTGGCGGTTGCCACGACGACGATGCCCATGACGGCGATGAGGCCGAAGATCACGATTTTGGAAATCTGGGTGACATTGTCGCCCCAGACCTTGATCTTGTCGGGTTCCTTGAAGAAGGTGCCGGCTTCCTTCATGTAATGCTCGACATGGCTGGCCAGATGCCCCATGACGAACTGATCGACGATCATCCAGGCAGCCACGGCAGCAAAGCCAACGGCGAGCGTCACGATCCTGGCCTTCTTCTTGGTCATGGCGAAGGCAATCATCATCACCGCGAAGAAACCGAAGAAGAATTTGGCCAGCGGCTTCTCGACCGGTGCGCCGGTGGCAATCGGGAACATCCCGACATAGTGGTTGATGGTGTTCATTTCATGGACGCAGTCGAGGCCTTCAGCACCCTTGTCGACGTTTTTCTGGGCGTCGAGGATGGGGTTGTAGCGCTCGTCGTCATGGGCGAGATCCTTCTGGATGATCTCGTTGGCCATGCGCGTTCC
>CAMKYP010000401.1 GCA_946477505.1 uncultured Dechloromonas sp.
GTCGCGGCCGACGGCGATGGCGGTCTGGCCCTGCTCGACCGCCAGCGACCCCAGCGCGTGCCCAACTTGGCGGACGACGTCGGCAGTCAGTGATTTGTTGACGATGCCCCGGATATCGTAGGCCTTGAAAATTTCGGCTGGGAGTTGATTCATGACGGTGTTTGCTTAGGACAATTCGGATGTGAAGAAGTGTAAGAGCCTTTGCGGCAGCCAGTCCAGATTTCCCGGAAAGGCACCACTGACGAAGCCGACATGGCCGCCGGTGGCCGGCTGCTCGAGGCGGACGCAGGGGCTGATGTCGCTCGGGCCGGGCAGGGCGGAGGCCGGCAGGAAGGGATCGTTTCTGGGATTGACCACCAGGGCAGGGACGGCGATCGTTTTCAGCCAGGCGATGGCCGATGAGCGTGCCCAGTAGTCGTCGGCGCCGGCAAAGCCGTGTACCGGGCCGGTGACCGCGTCGTCGAAATCCCACAGATTGCGCGAACGGCGCATGCGCGTTTCGTCGAAAAGCCCGGGGAAACGTTCAAGACGGGCGGCAGACCGGGATTTCAGGGTGTCGAGGAAATGCCGGGTGTAGATGCGATTGAAGCCGCGCGCCAGTTGGTGGCCACAGGCGGCCAGATCGAGCGGGGCGCAGATGCCGGCGACGCCGCTGACCAGCGAGGCGGCAGCCTGCTGTTGTTCGCCGGCCCACTTGAGGAGCGCGTTGCCGCCCAGCGAAATGCCGGCGGCGTGCAGGCGACGGCCGGCGTTGTTCTGATGCAGGCGACGCAGGATCCAGTCGATTTCAGCTGAATCGCCGGAGTGGTAGGCGCGCGGGCGGCGGTTCAGCTCGCCGGAGCAGCCCCGAAAATGCGGTAGCGCCAGGCGCCAGCCCATGCGGCGGCAGGCACGGGCGGTCGAAATGGCATAGTGGCTGCGGGCGCTGCCTTCCAGTCCATGGAAAAGTACCAGCAAGGGCGACTCGGGCGGACCATCGAGGTGATCGACGTCGATGAAATCGCCATCCGGCGTCTCCCAGCGCTCGCGGCGCAGGGGGATGGCTTTCGGCTTGATCAGCAGCGGCCAGAGGGTCTGGGCCTGGCCGCCGGGCAGCCAGCCGGGGGCGCGGTAGGGCGTCAATGCAGCGTGTGCGGAATGGCGTCGGCCATTGCCTGGTGGCCATCGTCGGCGGCCGAGGCGTGCCGGCTGACCATGCGCCAGCCGTGGGCGCCACGGACGTAGACGTGGGTGACGTGGAGCGGCCCGTGCGGGCTGGGGTCGTCGCCGACGAACAGGACTTCGGTCAGGTGATGGATGGCCATGACGGTGCCCTGCCAGTGGGCAACCGATTCCGGCTGGACCTTGATGCGGGCGCTGGCGAAGATGCTGCGCCAGCTTTCGCGAATCGGTGCTTCGCCCTGCAGGCGGACGCCGGTCGGGTGCACGCAGACGGTGTCTTCATCCTCGGCCCAGACCAGCATCAGCAGGTCGGCATCGCCATGGGCGATGGCGTCGTAGAAGGCATGTTCGACATCGTCGGGCGAGGCGAAATGGCCGGGCTTGCTCATGGCGATATCCATTTTCTGCAATGGGCGAGAACCTGTTCGGGCAGCAGCTTGTTCAGGCAATCGAGGTGACCGCGCGGGCATTCGCGCTTGAAACAGGGGCTGCAGTCGAGATTCAGGCTGATGATGTCGGCGCGGTCTGACAGCGGCGGGGTGAAGCCGGGTGATGATGACCCGTACAGTGCGACGATGGGGCGGTCGAGGGCGGCGGCGACATGCATCAGCCCGGAGTCGTTGCACACCACCAGATCGGCCAGCGCCAGCAGGTCGACGGCCTGGCCGAGCGTTGTGGCGCCGCACAGGTTGCGGCACAGGCCAGGGGCGAGCTGGGCGATTTCCTCGGCAACCGCATGATCCTTGGGCGACCCGAACAGCCAGATGGCGCAGCCGTGGGTGGCCAGTTGCCGGGCCAGCGTGGCGAAATGGGCGGTCGGCCAGCGCTTGGCCGGGCCATATTCGGCGCCCGGACAGAAGGCGACGACGCGCTCCGGCTTGCTCAAATCGAGTTCGGCCAGCGTGCGCTGCCGATCTTCCGGGCTGGAGTGGATGCGCGGATAGGAGATCGGCTTGCGCGGCGGCGTACCCGGCGTTTCGGCCAACTGCATGAAGCGCTCGACCATCAGCGGCAGCGCCTGTTTGTCGAGATCGTGGCGGACGTTGATCAGCCCGTAACGCGATTCACCGGTAAAGCCGACGCGCTGCGGAATGCCGGCTAGCCACGGGACCAGGGCCGATTTCAGTGAATTGGGCAGGACATAGACGGCATCATAGCCGCCCACGGCCAGTTGCCGGGCCAGGCGCCAGCGGGTCTTGAGCGAAAGCTGGCCGTGTCCGAACGGGCTGTCGATGACGTCGCGGATTTCGGCCATGCGGTGTAGCACGGGAGCGACCCAGCGGGGGGCCAGGGCGTCGAGATGCAAACCGGGATGGCGGGCGCAAAGCCGTGCGAACAGCGGCTGCGCCATGATGGTGTCGCCGATCCACGAAGGGGCGACGATCAGGGCTCTCTTCATGCGAAAACGGCGGGCTTGCAGCCCGCCGTCCATGTCTTAGTGATGGCCCTTGGGGGCTTCGCCCGTGAAGACGTACTTGGCGCTGCAGTACGGGCAGGTGACTTCACCCGTTTTCAGCACGTCGAGGAAGACGCGCGGATGCTGGCTCCACAACGGCGCATTCGGCGTCGGGCAGTGCAGCGGCAGGTCGTGGGCGGTGACTTCGATGGTCTTCTTGTCGGACATGGTTTTCTCCCTGATTAGACGACGGCCAGCCAGTCGGCGTGCGCGGCGGAGCGGCCATAGACCACGTCGAAATACTTTTCCTGCAGCGCCTTGGTGATCGGGCCGCGATGGCCGACGCCGATCTGGCGGTTGTCGAGTTCGCGGATCGGCGTCACCTCGGCTGCGGTGCCGGTGAAGAAGGCTTCGTCGGCGCAATAGACTTCGTCGCGGGTGATGCGCTTCTCGATAACCTCGATGCCCAGTTCGCCGGCCAGCTGCATGACCGTGGCGCGGGTGATGCCTTCGAGGCAGGCGGTCAGGTCCGGCGTGTACAGCTTGCCGTTCTTGACGATGAACAGGTTCTCGCCGGCGCCTTCGCAAGCGTAGCCTTCCGGATCGAGGAGCAGGGCTTCGTCGTAGCCGTCGGTGGTCGCCTCGTTGTTGGCGAGGATGGAGTTCATGTAATTGCCCGAGGCCTTGGCACGCACCATGGTGATATTCACGTGGTGGCGGGTGTAGGACGAGGTCTTGATGCGGATGCCGCGCTGCATGCCTTCCTCGCCAAGGTAGGCGCCCCACGGCCAGGCTGCGATGATGACGTGCACCTTGGCGCCCTTGGGCGAAACACCCATCTTCTCGGAACCATAGAAGGCGAGCGGGCGGAGATAGCCGGATTCGAGCTTGTTGGCGCGGATGACTTCCTTCTGCGCTTCGTTCAGTTCCTCGGCGGAGTACGGCATCTGCATCTGGAAGATGTGGGCAGAGCGGAAGAGGCGCTCGGTGTGCTCCTTGAGACGGAAAATCGCGGTGCCGCGCTCGGTCTTGTAGGCACGGACGCCCTCGAATACACCCATGCCATAGTGCAGGGAATGGGTGAGGACGTGGGTGGTCGCTTCGCGCCAGGGCACGAGCTTGCCATCCTGCCAAATGAAACCGTCGCGATCCGACATGGACATGGTGATTCTCCGTGTTGCCGTATGTAAAAGCCCATAATTCTAGCCGAATTCAGACGCTAAAATAACGCTTTTGCCGTTCGAGTCTTGTCATGGTCTGGAAGCCCCACGTTACCGTTGCCGCCGTCGTTTATTGCGACGGAAAATTCCTGTTGGTCGAGGAGGAAACCGATACCGGCCTGGCCTTCAACCAGCCGGCCGGGCATCTCGAAGAGGACGAGCCGCTGGTCGA
>CAMKYP010000402.1 GCA_946477505.1 uncultured Dechloromonas sp.
ACCAGCCGTCGGTCGCCACCTTACCGTCCTTGGCATCGAGGCCAACGATGATGTGTCCGGGGAAGGCGACGCAGGCGTCGTGCAGGAAACCGGGGTTCTTGACCGCTGCGGTGCCGATGATGACGTAGCTAAGACCGCCGTCGAGGCAGGCCTCGATGGTGTCGAGGTCGCGGATACCACCGCCGAGCTGGACCGGGATTTCGTCGCCAACCTCGGCCAGGATGGCCTTGATCGCCGCCGCGTTCTTCGGCTTGCCGGCGAAGGCGCCGTTGAGGTCGACCAGGTGCAGGCGACGGGCACCTTTATCCAGCCAGTGTCGAGCCTGCTCGGCGGGACTTTCGGAAAACACGGTGGCCTGTTCCATCAGGCCCTGCTTCAAACGGACGCACTGCCCGTCCTTGAGGTCAATCGCAGGAATAATCAGCATGGGAGTCTAGGAGAATAAATTCGACGACAGCGAATCAAGGGTGCCATTCGACAAAGTTTTTCAGCAATTGCAAACCGTCGCGGGCGCTTTTCTCGGGGTGGAATTGGACCGCGAAGATATTATCCCGCCCCACCGCACAGGTAAAGGGGACGCCGTATTCGCAAGTACCAGTCGCCAGAGCCGGATCGGCGGGCTGCACGAAATAGCTGTGCACGAAATAGAAGCGGGCGCCGTCGGCAATGTCGCGCCATAGAGCGTGCGGCGACTGGCGCACCTCGTTCCAGCCCATGTGCGGCACCTTCAGGCGCTCGCCGGTGGGTAGAACCATTTTTTCATCGGGGAAACGGACGACATTACCAGGAAACACGCCGAGCGCCGGCACATTGCCTTCGTCGCTATGCTCGAACAGCATCTGCTCACCGACACAAATACCGAGAAAAGGCTTTTCCTTGGCCGCCTGCAAGACGGCTGCACGCAGACCGCGGGCATCGAGTTCCCCCATGCAGTCTGGCATGGCACCCTGACCGGGAAAAACGACCCGCTCCGCTGCGGCCACCACGGCCGGATCGGCCGTGACGACGACTGGCTTGCCTTCGGAAACATGCTCCAGTGCCTTCGATACGGAACGCAGATTGCCCATGCCGTAGTCGATGACGGCGATGGCACCGTCGACCTTGCCACCAGCGCTCACAGCGTGCCTTTCGTCGACGGCATGGCGCCGGCCATGCGCGGATCGGGCGTCACCGCCATGCGCAGGGCGCGACCGAAAGCCTTGAAGATGGTCTCGGCCTGGTGGTGGGCATTCTTGCCGCGCAGGTTGTCGATATGCAGCGTCATGCCGGCGTGGTTGACCAGGCCGTGGAAAAATTCGGAAACCAGATCGACATCGAACTGGCCGATCATCGCCCGCGTGAAGTCGACGTTAAGTTCCAGTCCGGGACGGCCGGAAAGGTCGATCACGACACGCGACAGCGCTTCATCGAGCGGCACGTAGCTGTGGCCGTAGCGGGTCAGGCCCTTCTTGTCGCCCCACGCCTTGGCCAGCGCCTGGCCGAAGGTGATGCCGATGTCCTCGACGGTGTGGTGCGCATCGATGTGCAGGTCGCCCTTGGCATCGATGTCGAGATCGATCAGGCCATGACGTGCGATCTGGTCGAGCATGTGGTCGAGGAAAGGCACGCCGGTGGCGAATTTGCCCTGGCCGGTGCCATCGAGATTGAGACGCACGGTGATCTGCGTCTCCAGGGTATTACGGGTAACTTCGGCTTGCCGCATGAGGGTTGGCTGCAAAACGTTGAATCGGAAGGGCATGATACCATTTCGTCCTGATTTTCCGCTTTCCGTGAATTCCCCATGAGCCGCTTCTGGAGCCAGGTCGTCCGCGACCTCACCCCCTACGTCCCGGGCGAGCAGCCCAAGATCGCCAACCTGATCAAGCTGAACACCAACGAGAACCCCTATCCACCCTCGCCCAAGGCACTGGCTGCGATCCAGGCGGAACTCGGTGACGATGCGGCGCGCCTGCGCCTCTACCCGGACCCCAACGCCGACCTGCTCAAGCAGGCCGTAGCCCGCCGCTATGGTGCCACGCCTGACCAGGTCTTCGTCGGCAACGGCTCGGATGAGGTGCTAGCCCATGCTTTCCAGGCACTGCTCAAGCACGATGCCCCCATCCTGTTCCCGGACATTTCTTACAGCTTCTACCCGGTGTATTGCGGGCTGTATGGCGTCGATTATCGTACCGTGCCGCTGGCGGACGACTTTTCGATCGATCCGGCCGACTACTGCCCCCCAGGGGGACTTCCTTCAGGGCGCGGCCAGCCGAACGGCGGCATCATCTTCCCCAACCCGAATGCACCGACCGGCCGCCTGCTCGCGCTTGACGCCATCGCCGACATTGCCCGCGCCAACCCGGACTCAGTGGTCGTCGTTGACGAGGCCTACATCGATTTCGGCGGCACGACCGCCATTCCGCTAACCCGCCGCTTCGACAACGTACTGGTTGTCCACACCCTATCCAAATCCCGCTCGCTGGCCGGGCTACGCGTCGGCTACGCGATTGGGCACCCGGCGCTGATCGAGGCACTGGAGCGGGTCAAGAACAGCTTCAACTCCTATCCGCTGGACCGCCTGGCCATCGTCGGCGCCGTAGCGGCCATCGAGGACGATGATTGGTTCGCAGCGTGCTGTGGCAAGGTGGTTGCCACACGCAACGCGCTGACTGCCGATCTGGCCAGCCTCGGATTTGAAGTTCTGCCCTCGGCGGCCAATTTCATCTTCGCCCGGCACCCACAACACGACGCAGCCGAACTGGCCAAGGCGCTGCGCGAGCGCAGCATCATCGTCCGCCATTTCAAGCTGCCGCGCATCGAACAGTTCCTGCGCATCACCGTCGGCACCGATGCTGAATGCCGAGCGCTCATCGACGCCTTGCGCAAGTTCATTGCCTGACCATCATGGAAACCATTTGGAAGCGCCCCGATGGCAGCATTGTCGCCTGTACCGAGAAAATTAAGGTCCTGCGCGAAAATCTCGAAGAACTGCGCCAAATGGCGCAGGACGCGTTCGAGGATGCCTTGCTGATGGAGTGCGACGAAAATCAGATCAGGAAGGTCTTTCAGGATTTGATGACAGGCCTCGAGAATCCTTACAAACAGGATCGCTAAGCGACAGAGACAGCCGGCCCGGGGCCGCTATGGCATCCAGAATCTGGCTGACTCGGTCGCCACCACCGCCGGATCGGCCACATCCTCAACCTTGATGCGAATATTGTGAGCACCAGCGCCGACAGCTCCCTGATCAAGCGACAGGATCAGCGCCGCTTCGCCAATTGCCGCAGCGGGCACTGACACCTCCTGCTCATCGGCAATGCGCAGGCCCGGCAGTCCGTCGACAGAAATGCGGTAGCGGCGGACCTGCTCGCTGGCGTTGGTCAGTTGCAGGGTATAGCTGTTCTCGATGCTGCCATCTACAGCCTCCCGCGACATGGCTGCCCGGTCACGAATCACCGAAACCTTGAGCGGCACCTTGGTGGCCAGCGACCAGGCCGTGGCACCGGATACCGACAGGAATATGGCCAGATAGATAAGCACCCGTGGGCGGAAGGCCCGCCTGATTGTCTCGCCCCGCGACGCCTTGCTGAGCACAGCATTCTCGGTTGAATAACGTATCAGCCCCCGGGGATAGCCCATTTTGTCCATGACCTGGTCGCAGGCGTCGACACACGCTGCACAGCCGATGCATTCGAGTTGCAAACCATCGCGGATATCGATTCCGGTCGGGCAGACCTGAACACAAATGCTGCAATCGATGCAGTCGCCCAACCCAGCCGAGCGGGGGTCGGCGCCTTTCGCCCGTCCGCCTCGCGGATCGCCGCGCTCTTTGTCATAGGTAATATTCAGCGTATCGCGGTCAAACATCACGAACTGGAACTGCGCATAGGGGCAGATGTACTTGCACATGTGCTCCCGCAGGAATCCGGCATTTCCGTAGG
>CAMKYP010000403.1 GCA_946477505.1 uncultured Dechloromonas sp.
CACGCTGCCGCTCGCGGATCAAGGCCCGCTCAAATTCTGCGAACGCACCCATGACCGAGAGCATCAGGTTCGCCATCGGCGAGTCTTCGCCGGTGAACGTGAGGTGTTCCTTGACGAACTCGATGCGCACCCTGCGCTGGGTCAGCTTCTGGACCAAGCGGCGCAGGTCGTCCAGGTTGCGGGCCAGCCGATCCATGCTATGCACCACGACAATATCGCCTTCGCGCACGAAGGCCAGCAGTGCGTCGAGTTGTGGCCGCTGCGCATCTTTGCCCGATGCCTTGTCGGTGAATACCTTGTCCACCTGAACCTGTTCCAATTGACGCTCCGGGTTCTGATCGAAGCTGCTGACCCGGACGTAGCCGACGCGTTGACCTTTCAAAGTTCTCTCCCGAGCGAATTCTGTCAGGTAGAAATCCATGACCTGTCGCGGCATGTGTCAATAAATTGAATATTCGACTCTATCCGGACTTCTGTAAGCGGTCAGCCCTGACATCAGGTTGGGGTATAGCTCAACCGGACTCGTAGAAGTATTCGCAGCTTGTGTAAATCACTATTAGTCACTACGATTCAAACTGACTAAGCTTGAAAGGATACGATATGGCGCACACAGCGACCAAAGTCCTCACCGCGCACGTACCGTTGCCACTTGCCGAGAAGGTAGACCAGATGGCAACGCGTCTTGAGCGCTCCCGAGGCTGGATCATGAAACAAGCACTCTCTGCCTGGATTGACCAGGAAGAAGAACGTAGTCGTCTTACCCGTGAAGCGTTAGCTGACGTGGATGTGGGTAGTGTCATCGACCACCAAGCCGTGCAGGCATGGGCCAATAGCCTGGGTACTGAGTCCCCGCTGCCAGTTCCACACTGATGCAGCTGAAGTGGACGAGTAAAGCGCTGGCTGACTTGGCGCGACTGTATGAATTTCTGGCGCCGGTAAATCGGTCAGCAGCAGCGCACACGGTTCAATCGCTGACGGCGGCCCCGACCAATTTGCTGAACAACCCACGCATGGGCGAAAGGCTCGAAGAATTCGAGCCTCGGGAAGTTCGCCGGCTATTAGTGGGTCACTACGAGATGCGCTACGAACTTCAGGAAAGCAACATCTACATATTGCGAATCTGGCACACGCGTGAAAATCGGTAGCTGACCTTGCATCATGCCGATTGTATTGCACAGGCTGCCAACAGCAGGAAGCCATGGGTCAGGATTCGGCCATAACCCGCCGGTCGAGGTTACGTTTCAAATTCTGCAGGCACGATGCCCGGTGATGGAGGTGAGTGACCGGTATTCGGCGGTCAAATTGACGGCGGCACTGCCGCAACTCGGCCAGGAACCGCCGGTCGCCATTTTCCGAAAGCCGTCATCTGAATGACTGCTGCACTCTGATACTTGCCGGAGTAGCAATTCCGGCTCGTCGGCCAAAGCGGGCGTTTTGGGCAGGTTAACTAAATGGCTGGTATTGGGCAGATTTCGGACATAGGGCTCGTCGCGAACGACAATTCAATTGGCGGCATTCAACCCCGTGCATTGGCTTGGATGCCGCTCCTACCGTATATGGAGGGGATTGATTGCTATTATGCTGTTTCTCCGGTTACCTAATTTTGGGATGCAATTTACTATCAAACTGATCGAGAGATACAAACTCTAGCGGTCGCAAGGTATCCAATCCATTCAAGCGCTGGCGATACTCCTCCAGAATGGCCGTACGTTCCTCTGGGGCTATATAGGGTACGTGGTAGCCGACGAAGGGCGGTAAAACACTGAAGCCTGAATACGCTAATGTGCCCCGCAAAATCGGTCGAAGCATGTCTTCCAGGGGGCCGTGCACACCGCCTTCGATCAACATGTGTGGTTTTCCGCCAATCGTGATGCTCAGCATGGCTTTCTTGCCAACAAGCCCGCCCTGGTCGTAAAAGCGCATCCCGCCATACACGGCACCTGATACGAATACCCGGTCAAACCAGCCCTTGAGAATTGCGGGCATCGAGAACCAGTAGATCGGGAAATTGAAGATCACCATGTCAGCCCACAACAGCTTGTCCAATTCTGACTGGATGTCGGGGGCAAGTGTTTGCTGCTTGTGGTTGTGGCGTTGCTCCAGGGCATAAATAAGATAGTCCGGATTTGCCCTATCGCCGAAATCCGCGGCACTTGCCACGGGATTCCAGTTCATCGCATAAAGGTCAGATACCTGAACGCTGTGTCCCTGTGTGCCAAGCTCCTTGACTGCGAGATCCTTCATTGCTGCGCTGAATGACTGTGGCTCATTATGAGCGTGGACGATGAGAACTTTCATGGTGCTTAACTTTCCGATCTAGGTATTAGGTTGGTCGATTAACCGGTGATTTCTTTGCCGAAAATGCCACGAGCAATCACTAGCTTCTGAATCTCATTGGCCCCTTCGTAAATCTCGGCAATTTTGCAGTCGCGATAGATTTCTTCGACGCGATAATGCGAGCCATCTGCGGCAAGTTCCCGCATGAAGCCATAGCCACCGAATATCTGTACGGCATCGCGGGCAAATTCGCCTGCGAGGTTGGTGCCGTACCATTTGGCCATTGCCGCCTCGGGCTCTGGGAATGCATGTCCCTTATCCATACGCAGTGCTGCTTTCAGGTAAAGGTTGCGTGCATTCTCGATTTCAGTGGCCCGCTCGGCCATCTTGAACTGCCAGTGCTGGAATTGGGCAATAGCTTTGCCAAAAACTCGCCGCGTCTTCAGCCGTTCCGCGCTGTGATCAAACAGAGCCTGAGCCATACCAGCACCACTGGCCGCAATGCCCACACGGCCGTAGGTGAGCGTCTGTAGGGCGATTTTCAGTCCCTGTCCAGGCTGGCCAACAACATTTTCAAATGGAACCTTAACGTTGTCGAAATAGATGTCAGCGGTTAGTTGGCCATGATTGCCCAATTTTTTATCCGGCTCACCAACTCGCACACCTGGGCAATCGAGTTCGACAACCAGTTCGGTCATGCGCTCACCGTCGATGCAAAGCAAGACAACAAAGTTGGCAACCGGAGAATTGGTGATGTAGCGCTTGCGGCCGTTGACCACGTAGCCATCGTTTGTACGTGTCGCGACAGTGCGCATCGCTTCGACGCTCAGATCGGTGCTTGCGTCGGGTTCCGTGGTTGCGAAACTGCCGATCATCTCGCCGCTTAGCAGCGGCGTCAGGTAGCGTTGCTTGATTGAGTCTGAGCCATGCTTCAGAGCATTGCCCGCGAGAATGCAGTGTACGTCCACGATGGCGGCTACCGAATTGGAGTGATAGGCCAACTCTTCGATCATCACAGCCGTTGCTGTTGCCGGGTACTGCAAGCCACGGCCACCCACTTTGGCGGCGAAGGGAATACGGAACAATCCTGCCTTGGCCATCTTGGCAAATAAGTCGCGCGGAAAGGCGGCTACGGCCTCTTCGGTGTGACCGATTGCGTAGGCAGCGGGAGCTACGTGCTCGTCAGCAAAGCGTCGTACCTCCTGCCGAATAGCCAAAATTTCCTCTGGTGTCATCAGATCGTGATACAGGCTGTCTTGGTAACGAGTTACTAGGGTTGTTGCGGACGCATCAGCACGATTGTTCATAGGTGTCTCCTGGAAAATTTGATGTATTCGAGTGACTCGTACTGTAGGTAAAACCACCTGGAGGTGTAATAGTCGGAACCGACAAGTAATATGCGATTTACGCCAAATTGGCTTCCGCGTTTTTAGAAAGATGTGATTTATGCCGACTGCCGCGATTCTTGGTTTTAACGATGCCTATGCCTCTGTGATTGGGGGATTTGCCGACATGCTTCAGGTCGCTAATTCCCACATGCGGAAACAGGGCATCCAGCCCACGGGGTTGTTCGAGTGGCACTTTGTATCAGTGAGCTTCCCTCGGTTTTTCGTCTGCCAACGGATGGGTTTCATGCTACCCGT
>CAMKYP010000404.1 GCA_946477505.1 uncultured Dechloromonas sp.
CCTCAATTGGATGCGCCGGGCCGCCAACAACGGCATCGACGAGAACCTCAACGATGCGCGTGCCCTGGCCAAGATGCTGCGCACCATCGCCGAGATGAACAAGCCGACCATCGCCCGTGTCCAGGGTGCCGCACTCGGCGGCGGCATGGGCCTGGCCTCGGCCTGCGACATCGCCGTGGCCTCGACCAAGGCGGTTTTCGCCACCTCCGAGGTCAAGTTCGGCATCATCCCGTCGGCCATTTCCCCCTATGTGCTGCGCGCCATCGGCGCCCGCCAAGCCTACCGCTACTTCCAGTCGGCCGAACGCATCGATGCCGCCCGTGCCCGCGAGATCGGCCTCGTCCATGAAGCCGTCGAACCGGAACAGCTCGACGCCAAGGTGCAGGAAATCGTCGAGGCGCTGCTCGTCGGCGGCCCCGCTGCCCAGGCAGCGGCCAAAGAGCTGATCCGGGCGGTCAACAACCAGCCGATCAACGACCACGTCGTCGAAGACACCGCGCACCGCATCGCGCATCTGCGCGCCACGCCGGAAGCGCGCGAAGGCATTTCCGCCTTCCTCGACAAACGCCAGCCCAGCTGGATAGGGGAATAAAACATGTTTACGAAAATCCTGATCGCCAACCGCGGAGAAATAGCCTGCCGCGTCATCAAGACTGCCCGCCGCATGGGCATCCGCACTGTCGCCGTCTATTCCGAGGCCGATGCCAACGCCCGCCACGTCCGCCTCGCCGACGAGGCCGTGCTGCTTGGCCCGGCCGCCGCCCGTGAGTCCTATCTGGTCGCCGACAAGATCATCGATGCCTGCAAGCGCACCGGCGCCCAGGCCGTGCATCCGGGCTACGGTTTCCTGTCCGAGAACGAGGACTTCGCCGAGGCGCTGGCCGCCAACGGCATCACCTTCATCGGTCCGCCGGCCTCCGCCATCCGTGCCATGGGCTCGAAATCGGAAGCCAAGAAACTGATGGGCAAGGCCGCCGTGCCGCTGACCCCGGGCTACCACGGCGACGACCAGACGCCGGAACTGCTGCACAAGGAAGCCGATGCCATCGGCTATCCGGTGCTGATCAAGGCCGCGGCCGGCGGTGGCGGCAAGGGCATGCGCCAGGTCGAGCAATCGGCCGACTTCCCCGATGCGCTGGCCTCCTGCAAGCGTGAAGCCATCTCCAGCTTCGGCGACGACCATGTGCTGATCGAGAAGTACATCACCAAGCCGCGCCACATCGAAATCCAGGTCTTCGCCGACACGCTCGGCAATTGCGTCTACCTGTTCGAGCGCGACTGTTCGGTGCAGCGCCGTCACCAGAAGGTGCTGGAAGAGGCGCCCGCCCCCGGCATGCCGGAAGAACGCCGCCGCCAGATGGGTGAAGCCGCCGTCGCCGCCGCCAAGGCGGTCGGTTATGTCGGCGCCGGCACGGTCGAGTTCATCGCCATGCAGGACGGCACCTTCTACTTCATGGAGATGAATACCCGCCTGCAGGTCGAACACCCGGTCACCGAAATGATTACCGGCCAGGACCTGGTCGAATGGCAACTGCGCGTCGCGGCCGGCCAGCCACTGCCGCTCAGGCAGGAACAGCTGGCCATTCGCGGCCATGCCCTGGAAGCCCGCATCTATGCCGAGGACGCCAACAAGGGCTTCCTGCCGGCCACCGGCAGGCTGATCCGCCTCGCCCCGCCAACCGAGTCGATCAACGTGCGCGTCGACACCGGCGTCGAGGAGGGCGACGAGATCACCCCCTTCTACGACCCGATGATCGCCAAGCTGATCGTCTGGGACGAGACGCGCGACGGCGCCCTGGCCCGCATGCGCAAGGCGCTGGCCGACTACCAGGTGGCCGGCCTGACCACCAACATCGACTTCTTGTCGCGCCTCGTCGCCTGCCCGGCCTTTGCCGGCGCCGACCTCGACACCGGCCTGATCGAGCGCCAGAAAGAATTCCTCTTCCCCGAGGCCCCGGCCATTCCGCGCGATGCCCTGCTCGTTGCCACCGTCGGCGAACTGCTCTGGGAACAGCATGAAGCCAAGCTGGCCGCCAAGAACAGCGGCGATCCCTGGTCGCCGTGGCATGCCCGCGATGGCTGGCGCATGAACCTGTCGTCGGCGCGCACCATCAGCTTCCGGGATGGTGACGCGCTGCTTGATGCCCACGTTCGCTACCATGGCGATCAATGGCAGATCACGCTGGGCGGTGTAACCACCCTGGCGCGCGGCAAGAAACTGGAAGGTGACCGCTTCGCCGTCGAGCTCGACGACCGCCGCCTGATGGCCAGCGTCGTCGCGGTGGATGACAAGCGCAGTGTCTTCCTGCAGGGCAGCACCTATACCCTGCTGCGCGACGATCCGCTGCACCGGGTCGATGCCGGCGACAGCCACGGCGGTGGCCTGACCGCGCCGATGCCCGGCAAGGTCGTCGCGCTGCTCGCCCAAGTCGGCCAGAAAGTCGACAAGGGCACGCCACTGCTCATCCTCGAAGCGATGAAGATGGAACATACCATCACCGCGCCGGCCGCCGGCATCGTCAAGGCCTTCTGCTACGCCGCCGGCGAGCAGGTCAGCGACGGTGCGCCGCTGGTCGAATTCGAAACGGCCAACTGATCCCCGCCCCCCGGCAGGCGCCGGGGGTTTTCATTGCTGCAACCACACGACTCCGGAAGAGAGTTGGAGGAGACATCCATGCAAGAACAGACCAGCTACGTCCACGGGGCGAGCGAAAAACCCTTGATCGGCGAAACCATCGGCGATCATTTCGATGCCATCTGCCGGCGTTTCAGCGAGCGCGCAGCGCTCGTCGTCCGCCACCAGAACCAGCGCCTGACCTACGGCCAGTTGAAGGAAGCCGTCGACAACCTGGCCTGCGGCCTGCGCCGGCTCGGGCTGCAGCCCGGTGACCGCATCGGCATCTGGTCGCAGAACAACGTCGAGTGGGTACTCACCCAGTTCGCCACAGCCAAGGCAGGGCTGATCCAGGTGAATATCAATCCGGCCTACCGGCGCTCCGAACTGGAATACGCGCTGAACAAGGTCGGCTGCAAGGCACTGATCCTGGCGCCCAGCTTCAAGAGCAGCGACTACCTTGCCATGGTGCAGGATCTGGCGCCGGAATTGGCGGGCAGCCAGCCGGGACAATTAAAGAGCCAGCGCCTGCCGGAACTGCAATGGGTCATCCGCCTGGGCGACGAAAAAACGCCGGGCATGATCAATTTTGGCGAACTGACCCACCCGGCCAGCCGCAGCGAACTCAACGCACTGGCCGATATCGGCCGGCAACTGCAGTTCGACGATGCGATCAACATCCAGTTCACCTCGGGCACGACCGGCGCGCCGAAAGGAGCGACGCTGACCCACCACAACGTGCTCAACAACGGTTTCTTCGTTGGGGAAGCCATGCGCCTGACGCCGGACGATCGCCTGTGCATCCCGGTCCCCTTCTACCACTGCTTCGGCATGGTGCTCGGCAACCTGGCCGCCGTGACCCACGGCGCGACGATGGTCATCCCGGCCGAAGGCTTCGACCCGCTGAGCACCTTGCAGGCGGTCTCCGAGGAAAAATGCACGGCGCTGCATGGCGTGCCGACCATGTTCATCGCCGCGCTCGACCATCCGGATTTCAAGTCCTTCGACCTCTCCGCGCTGCGCACCGGCATCATGGCCGGCAGCCCCTGCCCGATCGAGGTCATGAAGCGGGTGATCAGCGAAATGCACATGGAACAGGTCACCATCGCCTACGGCATGACCGAAACCTCGCCGGTCTCCTTCCAGAGTTCGACCGACGACCCGCTCGACCGTCGCGTCTCCACCGTCGGCCGCATCCATCCGCACGTCGAGGTCAAGATCGTCGATACCGACGGCCGCATCGTGCCGCGCGGCCAGCCCGGCGAACTGCTGACCCGGGGCTATTCGGTGATGCTCGG
>CAMKYP010000405.1 GCA_946477505.1 uncultured Dechloromonas sp.
ACTTCGTGTGGGTCGGATCGGTATCGGTGCATCTGTTCACCTTCGGCGCCATGGGTTGCGTCATCCCGGCCATGATCATTCGCATATCGAAGGGCCACACCGGCCGCAAGGTCGTCTTCGACGGGCTCGACCGCAGCGTGCTGTACATCATGATCGTCGCGCTGATCGTCCGCGTCGCCGTGCCGCAGTTCGCGCCCGGCGCCTACATCGGCATCGTCCATGCCTCGGCAACGTGCTGGCTGATCGCTTTCGGCACACTCGCCTGGCGCTACATCCCCATCCTGATGCAAGCCCGCATCGACGGCCGGGAGCATTGATCGCCGCGGCGTGGGACAATGGCGGCCCGTTTCAAGGAAACCCGCCATGCACCCCCGCAACGAGAATGCCGATGGTTACGACCTGGCCGTACTGACAGCCACCTCCGCCGCACTGGCCAAGTACGTCCAGACCACGCCCGCCGGCAAACCGACCGTCGATTTCGCCAACCCGGCTGCCGTCAAGGCGCTCAATCGGGCGCTACTCATGCACCACTACGGCGTGAAAGGCTGGGACATTCCGGCCGGCTACCTCTGTCCGCCCATCCCCGGGCGCGCCGACTACATTCATGCGCTGGCCGACCTGCTCGCCGACGGCAATGCCATCCCCGCCGGCCCCGGCGTGCGTGGGCTGGACATCGGCACCGGAGCCAATCTCGTCTATCCGCTGATCGGCCACGCCGCCTACGGCTGGTCCTTCCTCGGCACCGACATTGACGAAGCGGCGCTGGCCAATGCCTCCGCCATCCTCGGCAAGAACCCGGACATCGCCGCCGATGTCGAACTGCGCCACCAGCCGGTGTGGGACAACATCTTCACCGGCCTGCTGCGTTCCGGCGAAAACTTCGACTTCACGATGTGCAACCCGCCCTTCCATGCTTCGCCCGACGAAGTCCTCTCCGTCAGCCAGCGCAAATGGAACAACCTGAACAAGCCCGGCGCCAAAAAAGGCAGCACACAGCCCCGCCTCAACTTCGGCGGCGGCGGCACCGAACTCTGGTGCAATGGCGGCGAGCGCGGCTTCGTCAAAACCATGATCGAGCAGAGCACGCAAATCCCCAAACGCGTGCTGTGGTTCACCACCCTGCTCTCCAAGGCCGACAACCTCACGCCGCTTCAGGCCGTGCTCAAGAAGGCCCGCGTCGTGGATACCCGCATCATCGACATGGCCCAAGGCCAGAAGCAGAGCCGGATCGTCGCCTGGAGCTTTCTCAGCGCGGGAGAACGCTCGAAATGGGCAAAGGAGCGGGCGACGAAGCACCCGGCAGCGTAAAAGCCGCAACGACGTGCTGCGCTGCCGGGATAGCTACGCCACTCCGGGAGGCAGCGTATTTTCGCCCTCCTCGCTTGAACGCGACAGGTATTCGGCCCACAGATGGCCATAGCGATCGTCGAATCGCGCCTCCAGCAGCTCGACGCCGGCAAAGCGGTCGACACGAAAGGTACGGAAGGTCTGGCGCAGTTCGCACCAGGCGCCGAGCGTCCAGCAGCGCCCCCAGAAAACGAGGCCGAGCGGCCACAGGATGCGCTCGGAACGTTCACCGTCGCCACGCCGGTAGACGACGCGGACCTTGTGTCCGGACTCCATGCCATCGCGCAAGGCGGCCATCGGTTCGCGCAGCGGCTCCGGCTGCAGGCAGTCCGGGGCGAGGTAGCGCCGACTGCTGGCGGCAATGCGTTCCTCGAGATCTCGCGGCAGCACCGCCTCGATGCGCGCCATGGCGGCGTCGGCAGCCTTGCCCAGCGCCGGATCGGTCCACGCGCGGACCAATTTGGCGCCAATGGCGAGAGCAGCGAGTTCGTCGGCAGTAAACATCAGCGGCGGCACCTGGTAGCCACGCCGCAGGCGGTAGCCGACACCCGCCTCGCCATCGATCGGCGCACCGGCCCGGATGAGGTCGGCGATGTCGCGATAGACGGTACGCTCGGATACCTCCAAAGCCTCGGCCAAGGCCCGGGCGGTGACAATGCGACCGTGGCGCAGCATGAGAATGATCTGGAACAGGCGATCGGCTGGGCGCATCGACGACAACTCCCGGGAATGGCGGCTGGATTTCAGCATAGCACGCGCTTTCTCGCGGCCCACGGGGTCTCCTGACACCACGTTGTCAGGAGGGGCAGCGGATGATGCATGCAACGCCGGCAAACAGTCGGCGCCCACCCCCAAGGAGAAAAGCATGAACACCCTGATCTGCTGGTTCGAACTTCCCGCCGTCAACCTCGACCGTGCCGAGGCTTTTTATCAACGCGTGCTCGGCACGACTTTTCGCCGCCAAATCTGCGGCGGCCATCCGATGGCCATCTTCGCCTACGACGACAAGATGCCCGGCGGCGCGCTGGTTACCATGCCGCAACTGGAACCGCGCGACAATGGAACGCTGATCTACCTGAGCGTGGACGATCTGGACGCGGCGCTGGCCCGGACACGGGCCGCCGGCGGCCAGGTCGCCATGCCGCGCCTGGCGCTGGGCCAGGACGAGCAAGGCAAGGACATCGGCTTCATCGCGCTGATCGTCGACAGCGAAGGCAACCGTGTCGGCCTGCATGCCCTGAGCTGAACACTCTTACCCCCAGTGAAAGGCATTCGACCCGCCCGGCAATATGCCGTGGCGGGCGACATGCCAAAGACCCCAAGGGAGAACGCGTATCGGCAAGCCTCACGAGCCGCCGAAAAAGAGGAAGCATGGCACCCGGTATAATGAGCGTCCTTTATGTTGCCGGTGTCTCCCGTGTCCGACCGTCTTGCCGTTCTCCCCCAATACCTGATTCCCAAGCAAGCCCTCACCGTTCTGGCCGGCAAACTGGCCTCGGCCGAAGCCGGCGCGCTGACGACCTCGGTCATCCGCTGGTTCGTCGGCCGCTACAACGTGAACATGGCCGAAGCGGCCAATCCCGACATCGCCAGCTACAAGAGCTTCAACGAATTTTTCACCCGGCCGCTGAAGGACGACGCCCGCCCGCAGGCCGAAGCCGATTTCCTGTGCCCGGTGGATGGCGCGATCAGCCAGTTCGGCGCCATCGCGCGCGACCAGATATTCCAGGCCAAAGGGCATTCCTATTCGACCACCGCACTGCTCGGCGGTGATCGCGAACTGGCCGCCCGTTTCGAGAACGGCAGCTTCGCCACGCTCTATCTCAGCCCGCGCGACTATCACCGCATCCACATGCCCTGCGATGGGCGGCTGACGCGGATGATCTACGTGCCCGGCGCGCTGTTTTCAGTTAACCCGACCACCGCCCGCGGGGTGCCCGGACTCTTCGCCCGCAACGAGCGCGTGGTCTGCCTCTTCGAAACGGCGACCAGCCCCTTTGTACTGACCCTGGTCGGTGCCACCATCGTCGGCAGCATGGCGACCGTCTGGCACGGCGTCGTCAATCCGCCGCGCCCTGGCGTGATCCGCGAATGGCGCTACGACGAGCAACACATCGTGCTCCGGAAAGGCGAGGAAATGGGGCGTTTCCTGCTCGGCTCGACGGTCGTCATGCTCTTTCCGCAAGGCCGCCTCTCCTTCAACCCCGATTGGTCACCGACCCGGTCGATCAGAATGGGAGAAGCGATGGGATACAGTATTTAACAAAAAAATACAAAACATCAAATAACCGCTATTTGCCAAAAACACACCACCCCCTATACTACTTTAGTAATAGGGGAGATATATGCATTCCTGGTCGCTCAAAACACGTTTCTCCGTTGGGGTAGTGCTGCTATTTTTCGTGGCATTGGCGGCCATCCTGCACGTTGTGCTGGATACGCTGCAGAACCGGTTTCAACAACTGATCGGCGACGATGTCGCACTCCTGACCCAAACCCACGCAGACATGCTGGATCGCCGTTTCGAAGCGGCAACGGAAATGCTGCAGACCATCGCCGC
>CAMKYP010000406.1 GCA_946477505.1 uncultured Dechloromonas sp.
ACAGCCCGAAACGGAACCATTTCTCCGACAAACGCAGTGCCTTGCTCATGCTTTCACTCCTCCGAAAACCCGCTTGTGGGCAGCACTGACGACCTGCACGCCGAGCAGCGCCAATATACCGCCAACAATGCCAACCGCTGCCTCCATCGCCATCGTCGCCAAGGCACCCAACGAACCGGCGAGACCAGCCACGCCCTCGATACCGTGATGCAGCGACGGGATGCCATGCGCCAGAATGCTGCCGCCAACCAGAAACATCGCTGCGGTGCCGAGTACGGTGAGCAGCCGCATCAGCCGGGGAGCCGCCAGCAGCAACCCCTTGCCGACGCTTCTGGACATTCCCGACCCCGTCTGCAACAACCAGGCACCGACATCGTCCATTTTGACGATGGCAGCGACGATGCCATAGACGCCAACCGTCATGATCACGCCAATACCGGCCAGAACGGCCACTTGCGACGAAAACGGTTGCCCGGCAACGGTACCCAGCGCAATGACGATGATCTCGGCGGAGAGGACGAAATCGGTACGGATCGCCCCCTTGATCTTCGCCGCCTCGAAAGCGGCCAGATCGACTGTTTCATCGGCCACGGCGGCTAGGGTTTCGGCGTGATGCGCAGCATCTGCTTCGGTGCTGTGCAGCCACTTGTGCGCGAGCTTTTCGACGCCTTCCAGGCACAGGTAGATGCCGCCTAGCATGAGCAGGGGCATGACTGCCCACGGAATGAAAGCACTGATGAGCAAGGCGGCCGGCACCAGGATCAACTTGTTCTTGAACGATCCGACCGCTACGGCCCACACCACGGGCAATTCGCGTTCGGCGGCCACACCGGCCACCTGCTGGGCATTCAGTGCCAGATCGTCGCCCAACACCCCGGCCGTCTTCTTGGCGGCCACCTTGGTCAGCACGGCGACGTCGTCAAGGATCGTCGCGATATCGTCAATCAATGCAAGCAGGCTGGCGCCGGCCATGGGGAACTCCGTTTTCTATCGGGGCGGCACCGGTTGGGTGCACGAGATCAGTCAGGAATTTGAGAAATCGAAGGACAACTCACGCAGCCAGTTCGCCCGACGGTCGAATGGCGAGCGCCTGTCATGGTCGACCTGACCCTTGCTCGTCATGTATGGCGGCTGTTTGACGCCGACACAGATTCGCCGCTCGGTGCCCCGTACGCGATAGTTTGGCGGCTGTTGCTGCTGATCCTTGTGCATCGCGCCCTCCTTTTCGAGCCGGCATTATGCCATGGTGCTGCAACGCCGCGCGCCATCTCCGGGGCTTCAGATTTCGCTAAATAGCGTTTCGGCGGGCAGGCGGGATTTCGGCAGCCTGGCGTTGAAGTCCTGATCGCTGCCGTAGCCTAGCGCGCACATGACGACCGCACGCAAGCCTTTTTCCGGCAGGCCAAGTGCCTTGTCCAGAGCCAGGACATCAATGCCTTCCATCGGGCAGGCATCGACGCCCAGTGCGGCGGCGGCCTGCATCAGGTTGCCCAGGGCGATGTAGATCTGGCGGTCCGCCCATGCATCGGCATCCTTCAGCTGGTCGCGGTGCAAGCTGACATAGAAATTGCGCGAATTGGCCTGCCCCGCCTTGGCTTCCGGCGTCGCGAAACGGCCGTCTGCATCCTCCTGGGCCAACAGGCCGTTCAGGTGCGCCTCGTCAAGGGCGTTACGGGCGCAGAAGACCACGACGTGCGAAGCCGCACGCACCTTGCCGGCGTTGTAGGCGAAAGCGCCGTCGAGCGTCGCCGCCAATGTTTCCTTGCCGGCATCGCTGCCGGCGATGACGAAGTGCCACGGCTGGCTGTTAACCGAAGACGGCGCGAAACGCAGCACGGTTTTCAGGTCGGCCAGCACGCTATCTGGAATCTTGCGGGCCGGGTCGAAGGCCTTGCAGGTACGGCGAGTCGTGGCAATTTGAGCAATATTCATGAGGCTTGTCCTTTGATCAATATCTGCGGTAGAAGATTACGGCTGGCGCTGCGGCAGGTAGAATCGCGCTCCGCACCACTTCGGCGGTCGCCCGCCATTATTACCCAAGATTCCGAATCGCATGTCCGACTACTCAGCCTCCTCCATCCGCGTCCTCAAGGACCTCGAACCCGTCAAGGAACGTCCCGGGATGTACACCCGGACAACCTGCCCGACCCATATCGTGCAGGAAGTCATCGACAACGCGGCCGACGAGGCGCTGGCCGGCTTCGCCAAGAAGATTTCGGTACGCATTGCGGCCGACGGGCTGATCGAAGTTTCCGACAACGGCCGCGGCATCCCGGTCGAGATTCACCCGGAAGAAGGCAAGCCGGCCGTCGAACTGGTCTTCTGCAAGCTGCACGCCGGCGGCAAGTTCAACAAGAAGGAATCGGGCAACGCCTACCGTTTCTCCGGCGGCCTGCATGGCGTTGGTGTGTCGGTGACCAATGCGCTGTCGACCCGGCTGGAAGTCGAGATCAAGCGCGGCGGCGGCGTGCACAAGATTGTCTTCGCCGACGGTTTCGTCGTCGAGCCACTGGCCCGCATCGGCGATGTCGGCCCGCGCACCACCGGTACGACGGTCCGCATCTCGCCTGACCCAAAGTATTTCGACTCGCCCAAGGTCAATCTGGGCCAGTTGGAGCACCTGCTGCGATCCAAGGCCGTGTTGATGCCGAATGTGACGGTCGAACTGGAAATCGAAGGGCAGGACAAGAAGGTTTGGTGCTACCAGAATGGCATGGCCGACTACCTGACCGAAATGATGGTCGGCACGCCGGTGGCGCCGATTTTCGTCGGCGAGAAATACGTCGAGGTCGAGAACGGCTTCGCCGTGGGTGAAGGCGCAACGTGGGCGCTGGCCTGGTTCGAGGAAGGCGGCGGCAAGCCAGAGAGCTACGTCAACCTGATCCCGACGCTGGATGGCGGCACCCACGAGGCCGGCCTCAAATCAGGCGTCTTCGAGGCGGTGAAGGCCTTTGCCGAGCACCACGCCATCCTGCCGGCCAAGGTCAAACTGGCGCAGGAAGACGTCTGCGGGAAGATGACCTACCTGCTCTCAGCCAAGGTACTCGACCCGCAGTTCCAGGGCCAGACCAAGGAAAAGCTGACGTCACGCGATGCCTACAAGCTGGTTGCCCAGATGGTGCGCGACCCGTTCGAATTGTGGCTCAACAACCACGCCGATTTCGGCAAGAAGATCGCCGAACTGGCGGTCAAGGCGGCGCAGAACCGCATGAAATCGACCCAGAAGGTCGAGAAGAAGAAATCCTCCGGCATCGCCACCCTGCCCGGCAAGCTGACCGACTGCGAGTCCGATGACATCTCGCGCAACGAACTCTTCCTGGTCGAGGGCGACTCGGCCGGCGGCTCGGCCAAGCAAGGCCGCGACAAGGAAACCCAGGCCGTGCTGCCCCTGCGCGGCAAGGTGCTCAACACCTGGGAAGTCGATCGCGACCAGCTGTTCAAGAACAACGAAGTCCATGACATCTCGGTCGCCGTCGGCGTCGATCCGCACGGCATCGACCAGATCGACACGGTCGATATCTCCGGCCTGCGCTACGGTCGCATCATCGTAATGTCGGATGCCGACGTCGATGGCTCGCACATCCAGGTGCTGCTGTTCACGCTGTTCCTCAAGCACTTCCCGGCGCTAGTCGAGCGCGGCCACATCCATGTCGCGCAGCCACCGCTGTTCCGCGTCGACGTCGAAGCCAAGGGCCATACCCGCAAGGTCTATTGCCTTGACGAAGCCGAAAAGGAACAGACCCTGCACAAGCTGCGCGAGGAAGGCGTGCCAGAACACCGGATTACGGTCTCCCGATTCAAAGGCCTTGGCGAGATGAACCCCGACCAGCTCTGGGAAACCACCCTCTGCCCGGACACCCGCCGCCTCGT
>CAMKYP010000407.1 GCA_946477505.1 uncultured Dechloromonas sp.
CTCCTCGACGAACCGCTGTCGGCGCTCGACGCCATCGAGCGCGTCCGCCTGCGCGGCGAGATCCGCAACCTGCAGAAGCGCCTCGGCGTCACCACGCTGATGGTCACCCACGACCAGGAAGAAGCGCTGGCCATGGCCGACCGCGTCATCGTCATGCAGCACGGCCACATCGAACAGGTAGGCGATCCGAAATCCATCTACAGCCAGCCGGCCAATGCCTTCGTCGCCGACTTCATCGGCCGCGCCAACGTCCTGGCCGGCATCTCTGGCGGCGACGGCACGGCCGATTTCGACGGCCTGCATCTGCGTTACAACGGCCGGGCCGGCAGCGGCCCGACTCGCTTCTACGTCCGTCCCGAGGATATCCGCCTGTGCGAAATCCTCGATCACGCGCGCAACTCCTTCTACGCCGAGGTACGCAAGGCGGAATTCCTCGGCTCCTATTCGCTGGTCACCGTAGTGCCCGACGCCGCCCCCAGTCTCGCGCTGCAGGTGCAATTCGCCACCAATTACCTGCGCGGCCGGGAAATCCAACCCGGAGCCCTGCTCCGCCTGTCCATCCCGCCCGAGGCCCTGCTGCCTTTCCCGGAAATCGCCTGATGCGTGCCGCCGCCCTGACCGCCGACGCGCTGATCGACCGCTTCGCCGGCAAGCTCCCGACCCTGCTGCTCTGGCTGGCCGCCGCGCTGCTCGCGCTCTTCCTGCTGCTGCCGCTCGGCGCCCTGCTCATCGGCAGCGTGCGCGACGACGCCGGGCAATGGGGCCTCGCCCGTTTCGTCGAATTCGCCGACACGCCCGGCATCGGCACCGCCATCGCCAACACCTTGCGCATCGGGCTGGCGGTCACCGCCATCACCGTGCCGCTCGCCTTCCTCTACGCCTACGCCCTGCAGCGTGCCTGCCTGCCCGGCCGCGCCATCTGGCGCACGCTGGGCCTCGCCCCGCTGCTCGGGCCGTCGTTGGTCGGCGCCCTGGCCTTCATCCAGTGGTTCGGCAACCAGGGGCCGCTCAAGGCCTGGCTGCTCGGCAACAGCGTTTACGGCCCGATCGGCATCGTGCTGGCCACGGTGTTCGCCGCCTTTCCGCACGCCTTCATGATCCTCACCGTAGCCCTCGGCACAGCCGACGCCCGGCTCTACGAAGCGGCCGACTCGATGGGCGCCTCGCGCTGGCGGAAGTTCGTCACCATCACGCTGCCCAGCGCCAAATACGGCCTGATCAGCGCGGCCATGGTGGTCTTCGCCTACGCCATCAGCGATTTCGGCATCCCCAAGGTGATCGGCGGCAACTATCCGGTACTGGCCGTAGAAATCTACATCCAGGCCGTCGGCCTGCAGAACTTCGGGCGCGGCGCCGTCGTTGCCCTGGTTTTGCTGCTGCCCGTGCTGTTCGCCTTCATCGTCGACTGGCAACTGCAACGCCGCCAGCAGACCGGCCTGAGCGCCCGCTCGGTGCCTTACAGCCCGCGCCCGGACCGCCACCGCGACTGGCCGCTGTTCGTCTTCTGCCTGGCCTTGGGGCTGGCCATGCTGGCCGTGCTCAGCATGGCGGCCTACACCTCTCTGGTCCGTTTCTGGCCCTATAACCTGGAGATGAGTTTCGACCACTACGTCTTCGGCCTGGGCGAAGCCGGCGTGCTGGAGGCCTACACCAACAGCCTGAAGATGGCGCTGCTCACTGCCGCCATCGGCACGCCGCTGATCTTCTTCGCCGCCTGGCTGCTCGACAAGACGCCGGCCGGCAGCGGCCCGGTCGGCGCCGGCATCCGCGCCTTGGCCGCTTTGCCGATGGGCGTGCCGGGCCTGGTGCTGGGCATCGGCTACATCCTCTTCTTCAACCACCCGGACAACCCGCTGAACGGGCTGTATCACACGCTGACCATCATGGTCGCCGCCAACGTGGTGCATTACTACACCGCCTGCCACCTGACGGCGCTGACCGCCCTGAAGAGCCTGGACCGCGAGTTCGAGGCGGTATCCGCCTCGCTCAAGGTGTCGCCCTTCGTCACGCTGTGGCGGGTGACGCTGCCGGTCTGCCTGCCGGCCGTGCTGGAAATCGCCCGCTATCTGTTCATCAACGCCATGACCACGGTGTCGGCGCTGGTCTTCATCTATTCGCCGCAGACCCTGCCGGCGTCGGTTTCCATCCTGAATCTGGACGAAGCTGGCGAGCTTGGCGCAGCCGCCGCCATGGCGACGCTGATCGTGCTGACCACGGCCGCCGCCAGCCTCGCCTATTCCCTGATCACCCATCTGCTGTTCAAGCGCCGCCAGGCCTGGCGCGGACTGCGCCGCTGAACACGCAATAACGACACCTCGGAGAGAACATGAACCAGATCGACCGCGACCCCTTGCTCCTCACCCCCGGCCCGCTGACCACTTCGCTGCGCACCAAGCAGGCCATGCTGCACGACTGGGGTTCCTGGGATGCCGCCTTCAACCGCATCACCGGCGAAGTCTGCCGACAACTGGTGGCCATCGCCCACGGCGAGGCCAGCCACGTCTGCGTGCCGCTGCAAGGCTCCGGCACCTTCTCCGTCGAGGCGGCGCTCGGCACGCTGGTGCCCAAGGGCGGCAAGGTGCTGGTACCGAACAACGGCGCCTACTGCGCGCGCATCCTGAAGATTCTCGGCTACCTCGGCCGCCAGGCGGTCGAACTGCCCTTCGCCGAGGACTGCCCGGCCGACCCGTCCGCCATCGAGGCCGCGCTGGCCGCCGACCCGGCGATCACCCATGTGGCGCAGGTGCATTGCGAAACCGGCACCGGCATCCTCAACCCGCTGGCCGAGATCGCCGCCGCCGTGGCCCGCCAGGGGCGCGAGTTGATCGTCGATGCGATGAGCTCCTTCGCCGCCCTCGACATCGACCTGCGCAGCACGCCGATCACCGCCCTGGTCGCCGCCTCCGGCAAATGCCTGGAAGGCGTGCCCGGCATGGGCTTCGTCATCGTCCGCCGCAGCGCCCTCGAAGCCGCCGCCGGCAATTGCCATTCGCTGGCCATGGATCTGCACGATCAGTGGCAATACATGCAGAAGACGACGCAATGGCGCTTCACGCCGCCGACCCACGTCGTCGTCGCGCTGCACGAGGCGCTCGCCCAATACACCGAAGAAGGCGGCCTGGCCGCCCGCGGCGGACGCTACGCCGCCAACTGCCGCGCCCTGGTCAAAGGCATGCGCAGCCTCGGCCTCGAACCCTTCCTCGATCCGGCCGTGCAGGGGCCGATCATCGTCACCTTCCACGCCCCGGCCAGCCCGGCCTACGACTTCAAGACCTTCTACGCCAAGGTGCGCGACAAGGGCTTCATCCTCTATCCGGGCAAGCTGACCCAGGTCGAGACCTTCCGCGTCGGCTGCATCGGCGCTCTCGACACCCATGATGTCGCCAAGGTGGTGCATGCCGTCGGCGCCACGCTGCGTGAAATGGGCGTTTCGATCACTGCTGCGGTGCACGGCTGAAAAAGGCAAAAAACCCATGCAACGCGACATCCTGATCGTTGGTGCCGGCATCTTCGGCGCCAGCATTGCCTTCCACCTCGCCCGCGCCGGCCTCGGCGAGCGCGTGCTGCTGCTCGAACGCGGCCAGCCGGCCGGCGGCGCGACCAGCCGTGCCGCCGCCCTGGTCACCCAGGTGCGCGACGACCCGGCGCTGATCGCCCTGGTCCAGGAAACCTTCCGCGCCATCGCCACGCTGGAAGATGAATTCGCCGAAGACGTCGGCCGCCGCACGGTCGGTGCCCTGCACGCCGGCCCGGCCACGCAGGCCGACGCCTTGCGTGCCATCGCCACCCACGCCGCCCGCTTCGGCATCGCCGGCGAATGGCTGGAGGGCGACGCCGCCCGCACCGCCGTGTCCCGCCGCGCCCCCTGGC
>CAMKYP010000408.1 GCA_946477505.1 uncultured Dechloromonas sp.
TTGCAATCTGGAAAGCAAACCGTTCTTCGCCATAGTTTCTAATGACCTCCGTTATATCCCTCACCTCGGCCCGCGCCAGCCACTCGGCCGCCGTCTCGCCCTGCGTCGTATCCATACGCATGTCGAGCGGCGCGTCGTAGCGAAAGCTGAAGCCGCGCTCCCCGTCGTCGATTTGCGGCGACGACACCCCTACATCAAACAAAATCCCATCAACCCCGGAAACCCCAGCCTCCCGGGCAGCCTCGGCCAACTCACCGAAGGCGCGATGCACCAACCGAAAACGTGAATCGTCAATCGCCTCGCCTGCGGCAATGGCCTGCGGGTCACGATCGAGCGCCACCAAGCGCCCCTGCGCATTCAGACAGGAAAGAATGCGACGACTATGACCGCCGCGACCGAACGTCGCGTCAACGTAGACGCCGTCAGCTTTGATCGCCAGGGACTCCACCGCCTCATCGAGCAGCACCGTGACGTGGGCGCTGCCCTGCGTCACAGCACGAGATCTCCGAAGCCGGGCGGCATGTCACCCGAGAGGGCCTCCGCCGCCAGATCATTCTGCTGCCGCCAGCCAGCCTCGCTCCAGATCTCGAAATGCGACCCCATACCAACGAGGTAGACGGTCTTTTCGAGCTGGGCATAGTCGCGCAGCTCCGGAGCAACCAGGATGCGACCGGCCGAATCAGGTTCCTCGGTACGGGCATTGCCGACCAGCACGCGCTTGATCGACGCCGCACGCGGATCGAGGCTGGAGGCCTTGAGAATCTGGTCGCGGATCGGCTGCCAGGCCGGCGACGGGTAAAGCAGCAGGCAGCGATGCGGGTGCGCCGTCAGGACAAGCGAGCCCTCGCTGGCCGCGAGCAGGGCTTCGCGATGCCTTGCCGGAATGGCAAGCCGCCCTTTCGCATCCAGATTGAGTGCCGCAGCGCCCTCGAACATCCCTCGTCTTGCTCCCCGTTTACCCACTTTTCAACACGTTTACCCACTTTAAAACAACAAACCCCCTCCGTCAATAGAAAAATCTTGGATTTTTTCTTATGCAACAAAGACTTACGGCGTGTTTTGATAGCTATTTTTGAAAAATTTTTCCCTTAAAAATCAACAACAGAAAATAGACTGTTAAAGTGACTTATCAGGAGTTGATCGAAGTCAAAATGGCGCCAGCACCCAGCATGCAGGCGTGGTAAATAGTGGGGGTCGGGAATCGCCAGGGTGCAATGCGCCGAGGCAGCAGGGCACCGATCAGAGGCTGTGAACGGAGACCCGATTACGGCCGTCGTGCTTGGCCTGGTAAAGCGCCCGGTCGGCGCAGCGCGTCAGTTCGCCAGGGGTCTTGCCGTGATCGGGATAGGCTGCGACGCCGAGCGAAATGCTAAAGGTCAGCTGGAAATCACCGTGCGCAATGGACAGCCTCTCGACAGCCGCCCGCCATGCCTCAGCGCGCATCATCGCCGTCTCGAGCGGCATGTTGGGCAGCAGGATGAGAAACTCCTCGCCGCCGTAACGGCAAGGCACGTCCTCGACCCGGATGTCGGCCGACAAGGTTGCGGCAAGTGTACGCAGAACCTCATCGCCCACCTGATGCCCGTAGGTGTCATTGACCCGCTTGAAGTAGTCGATATCGAGCATAACCAGCGACAAGGGATTGCCTTCGCGCCGCGCCCGCGACACCTCGCGATCCAGCGTTTCATCGAGATAGCGACGGTTATAGAGCCCCGTGAGACTGTCACGAACGGCCAACTCCTGAAGGGCGACCTGCAGTCTACCGATTTCCTCGATACGGGCGTGCAACTGACGATTGCTTTCCTTCAGCGCATGTTCGGCGGCCTTGCGCTCACTAATATTGCGGGTGATCCCCAGAATCGTTCTCGCCACGCCATCCGTATCCAGCAGATAGCTCGATACCACCTCGGTGGATATCTGCGCGCCATCCTTGCAAATTAGTTCGAATTCGCTCACCACCACGCTGGCTGCCCGGTCCCCCGAGGCAATGCGACGCAGACGGAGATCGATCTCGCGTGCCAGGCGTAGCGCCGACTCCGGAGTCAGGCGCACATCGAAGGGCTGGCCAACCAGTTCTTCCGGCGTAAAACCGGTCATTCCTCCCACCGACGGACTGACATAGGTATAGCTGCGCGAGGGAATATCAACTGTCCAGATGACGTCATGACTGTTTTCAGCCAGCATGCGATAACGCGCCTCGCTCTCGCGCAATCGGCCCGCCGTCTCCGCCTCTCGCCCCCCCGCCTTGAGAACGCGCGTCAGGAGCAAGGCCAAGGCCAGGAACAGCACCAAACCCGCCAGACATCCAAAAAGCCGGGTACGACGCCACTCCACAAGATAATCCTCTGTCGCCAGCCCAGCCGCGACATACAAGGGATAGTCGGCAAGTCGGCGATAGCTGAAAACCCGCTCAACCCCATCCGTTACCCCACGGAAACGCATGAGTCCCGAGCGCCCCCCCGCGTCCACCTGACTTTGCAAAGGATCGGCCGGTAGCGGTTTGTTCACCTGCTCCGGCAAAAATGGCCGTCGCAGCAGCACTCCGCCATTCTCAAGCCGGCGCAGCGACACGACACCCCGCTCCCCGACGGCAACACTTTCAAACCACGATAATAGATGGGGCTGATCGAGAAGCGCGACAATCACACCCGCCAGATTGCCGCCGTCGCGACGAACAGCGACAGACACCCCGAGCACCCAATGCCCCAACAATGGATCAGTGTGCGCTTCGGAAAAGAAAATCCCGTTCCCGGCTCCCCGGTCAAAAACCTTGAAGTAGTCTCGCTGGGCGAAGCTATCCCCTGCCGCGGCCCCTCTGGAGTCGAAAACCAAGACGCCATTTGCATCGAGCACACGAAACCCAGCCACTTCGGAAAATTGCCGGGAATGCAGGCGCAGCGTCCGGATGACATCCCCCCGGAAAGCCGGTGCGGCGCCTGGCGCATAAACCTCCAGCGGGAGGGTTGCAGCCAATTGTTCAAGATCGGATTGAAGGCGCTGGAATATGCCGGACAAGCGGGCCTCAAGGATGGCAGAAACGCCCAGCACCTCTATCTCGGCCTTGCGCTCGATCTGCTGCCGCCCTTCCTGAAGCAGGAAAAAAACCAGGGAAGCCCCTCCCATCCAGGCGAGGATGCAAAAAAGAATCAGCCGGAAACTGGATAAACGATAAATCCGCAGTAAAAACTGGCCGAATGTCTCTCGCTCCATCAGGCAAGCCTCCCGAACCGGCCCGGCAACCCCTTGCCACACGTATCCTTGAATGTGTGGCAGCGCTGCATGCTTACTTGACCTGATTCAGCTTCTGCTCGATCCGCGCCAAGGGCACAGCCCCCGGAATACGCTCTCCATCGCCAAAGAACAAGGTTGGCGTACCGGATATGTTCAGCTTGCGGCCAAAATCCTGATTTTTGGTAATCGCCGACGTATCGCAATCCTCGCGCCCGGCCGGTGCTTTGCCGTCAATCATCCAGTCATTCCAAGCCTTGGCCCGATCGGATGAGCACCAGATCTGCCGCGACTTGCGAACCGAATCCTCGGAGAGAATGGGCAGCAGGAAGGTATAGATCGTGACATTGTCGAGCTTCTGCATTTCCTTGGCCAAGCGCTTGCAATAACCGCAATTGGGATCCTCGAATGTCGCAAGAACCCGCTTCCCGTCACCGCGAACCTGCTTGATGGCGCGATCCAGCGGCAGGTCGCCGAAACGAATTGCCGTAAGCTTCCGCATGCGCTCGTCGGTCACGTTCTTCATGCTCTTCGCGTCGACAAGCTGGCCGCCGACCACGATGGCGGAAACCTTTTCGTCGGTGTAGAAG
>CAMKYP010000409.1 GCA_946477505.1 uncultured Dechloromonas sp.
TCGCATCGCTTGCCCCCGTCTGCTCCGGGCCGTGGCCGAGAACCAGCCAGGCCAGTTTTTCGGCTTCCGGTCGTTCCGGGTCGGACACCAGCTTGACGACTGGCTTCTGGGCCGTTCCGCTGATTTGAACACCCGCCTCGACCGCCAGGCCTTTGCGGATGGCGCGGACATCGAGCCCGGGATTGTCGAGCAGTCCGTTGAAGCTGAGCACGCCCCGTTCGATGTCGAGCTTCTGCCCGTAGGCTTCGAAGCGGCCATTGCGGGTCCGGATGGTACCGCTGGCCCGCGGCAGGTCCCGGCCCCTCGCGGTGATGCGCACTTCGCCGACGAGACGGCTGGAGAGGCCGGCCCCGTTGAACAGGAAGGTGTTGCCCAGGTCGGCGACGATGTTGAGGTCAAGTTTCGGGCGCAGCGCGGTAGTGGGTTTTTCGTTGCCCGGGCGCTTGACCACCACATCATCCGACAGACGCGGCGTGCCGCCCTTGGCCAATTGCCAGTAGCCGGCGTCAACCGCCAGCTTGCCCTGCGCGCCGAGGGTGCCGTTCTGCCAGCTCAGTCGGCCGTTGCCCGACACGGCAACCCATTGATCGGGTAATTGGAAGGCGCCGAATCTGTCCAGTCGCACATCGAGAAAGGCGCTATCGTTGCTGCCCTCGTCGGCGATGCTTCCCAGGCGCCGGTCGAGCCGCATCTCGCCGCTGATGTCGAGTCGCCCTGGCGTCTTGTCGAGCCCGGCCAGTGCTTTGTCGGATTCGAGTCGGAGGGCGCGCGGCATGGGTTGGAGGATGCTGTCGAACCCCAGCCGCGTGATGTGCAACAGGTTGTCGCGCAGATCGATATCGAGTTCGCCCCGGGCGAGGTTCAGCCCCTGGCTTGCCAGGCGCAGTGCCAATTGCTCGCCGCGCAGCCGGCCATCGAGCAGCGGTCGGTTGGGCGTGCCGGACAGCCGAAGTTCGCCGTTGAGCCGGCCCTCGCTTTGCCAGCCTTCGCCGATCAGCTCGCCGAGCCAGCCGAGGCTGGCGACATCCGCCTGCAGCGTGCCCTGCCAGCGGCTGTCGCGGGCCAGTGACCAGGCGCCCCGCATGGCGGCATCGGCGCGGCCGTCGATCTGCCCGATCCGGCTGCCCCGCGCCGCGAGCGAAGCGGTGAACGCCTTGTCGTCGGCACTGGCCTGCAGCGTCGCTTGCCAGTCCAGCGGGTCGCCACCCAGAAGCAGAGGGCCGATCCGCCAGGCCGAAGCCGATAGCAGCACAGGGGCCGGAGCGCGCAGCCGGACGTTACGCGCTGGATCGCCGCTGTCGAGGCGTGCCTCGTCGATCTGTCCGTTCCAGGTTGCGCGGGCGTCGTTCCAGCCGCCGGCCACCGCGAGGGAAAGCCGGTTTTGGCCGGCGATGTCGGCTTGTGCCGTCAGGCGATGGGCCTGTTTGTTGCCCTCGCCACGCAGGCGCAGGCCGCGCAGCAGGGCGGACTGATCGGCGCTGTCGAACGCCGCAACACTTAGGTCGAGCGCCAGCGGCGAGCTGGCGTCGCTGCCCAGGGTGGCGCTCAGCTTGAGTCCGTTCAGCCTGCCATGGCCGGGCCAGCCGAGCCTGTCGGCCTGCAGCGAACCGCTGAGGATCGGGGTCTGCGGCGTTCCAGACAGTTCCCAGTGGCCTTGCACGCCGCCTTCGAGGCCAAAGGTGGCGAGTTGCCGGGCGTCGATGTCGAGTTTGAGCAAGTCGCCGGCCTGGTCATAGGCGCCGCGTGCCGTCAGCCGGTTGCTGCCGGCTGCCAGTTCGATGTCGGCTTGCGGAATGCGCGGCCAGGCGATGGCGAGTTGCCCGTGGCCGCTGACGGCCTGGCCGCCTATCCGGCTATCCTGCAAGTTGAAGCTGGCGTCGACGACGGGTTGGGGGGCAAGGCGCCCGCTGGCCTGCAGGTGGGCATTGATGTTCGCCGCCGGCAGACGGGCAAAGCGGCTCGGGTCGAAGTGCCGTAGTTCGCCGTTGACCGAGAAGGCGCGCGGCGAGGCCAGGTCCAGCTCGCCTTGCGCTTCCAGACGCGCCTCGCCGGCGGCGAGCAGGATCCGGGGCAGTTGCAGGCGTTGCTTGGCCAGGCTGGCTTCGGCGAACAGGCTGAAGGCGCTGTCGCGCAGATCGATGCGCAAGTGCTGTCGTTCGGCGGCCAGTGTTGCCGACAGCGGACCGGCCAGGCGGGTGGTTTGGAGGGGCGAGGCGAGTTGCCGGGCGTCGAGGCGGCGGGCCTGCAGGTCGAGCGACAGTGCGTTGTCGCGCCATTCTCCCCGGCCGTCGAGTGTGCCACCGCCGGGCAAGACAGCGTGCAGGTCGCCGAGCCGGAGCAGATTGTCCTGCCAGTTCAGGGTGCCGGCCAGGGTCGCCAGCGGCAGGCGCTGGCGGTCGACGGAGCCCGGGAGCCGGTTGGTCAACCCGAAGCTGCCGAGAACCCCCTGATCTTGCGGCGTTATGTCGGCGACCACGCTGAGGTCGGCCTTGGGGGCATCGGCTACCCAGCTGGCCGGGTCGATGTGTTCGAGTTGCAGGCGGACGCGAGCGAACGGTGCCGCGGCAAAGGGGGTCAGCGACACATCGGCATGGCCGTCGATACCTTGGGTGGCGACCATGGCCAGTTCGATCCGTGCCAGTTCGCCGCCGGCGGTTACGTCCATGGCGAGCGGGCGTTGTTCGAGCTGGCCGCTGAGCTTGAGCGTCCCGGACAGCGGGAAGGGAGCCTGGCCATCGAGGCGGGCCTGCGCTTCAACCGCCACATCGGCCAGGCGCAAGGACAGTTGCTCGATGCGGTGTTCGCGTCCGTCGCTCGCCAGGCGAGCACGGATGCCTTCGCCGAGCCGATTGCCGTTGACGCTCAGCATGTCCAGCGTTATGCGTTCGATGTCGATGGCCAACGGGAGCGTCAGCTTGTCCGGTGCCAGCAACGGAGCGTCGCTGGCGGGCTGCTGGATTTCCAGGCTTTCCGCCTTCAGTTCGGCGATCCGCAGCTGGCCGTGGAGCAAGGCGCTTGGCGACCAGTCGAGGCGGACGCCGGTGACGGCGATTCGCTGATCGCCGTCTTGCCAGCTCAACCCGGCAATATCGAGAGGACCGAGCAGGCTGCCCCGTGCGTCTTCGGCCTGCAAGCGCCCGGCGCTGGCTTGCGTGGCGAGCCGGAGGGCCGTTTGCAGGCCGCTTTCGCTGCCCGTCAGCCAAACGGCGCCGACAAGCAGGAGGGTGCTGGCGAGAAGGGTGAGGCGGCGCAGCATGTCAGAACGGAATGGCCAGCGAGAAGTGGAGCTGGAAGCCGCGCGTGCGTTCGCCGTAGGCCAGGTCGACGCCGATCGGGCCGGCCGGACTGCGCCAGCGGGCGCCGAGTCCGTAGCCGACGGCGAGGCGGGCATCCTGGCGCGTATCGAAGGCATCGCCGGCATCGACGAAGGCGGCGATGCCCCAGTCCTCGTCCAGCCAGTGCGTCACTTCGGCGCTGGCGATGGCCAGGTAGCGGCCGCCGACAGTTGCCGCGCCTTCCTTGATGCCCAGGCTCTGGTAGGCATAGCCGCGTACCGAACTGGCGCCGCCGGTCCGGAACAGGTAGTCCTGCGGGATGCGGCGGCGGGAGTCGGCGAGGGTATAGCCGAACTCGCCCCGCAGCGTCAGGGTGTTGTGGCGCCCGAGCGGAATGTAGTGCTGGATGCGGCCATGCATGCGGACAAAGTTCTGGTCGGACAGCAAGGCCCGGGTGCCGCCGCCGATCTGGGTCTGAAGGACCGTCCCCCGGCGCGGATCGAGCAGGTTGTCGACGCGCCGCCAG
>CAMKYP010000410.1 GCA_946477505.1 uncultured Dechloromonas sp.
CGAAGCCCTTTCCCCGGTGCAACCCCACCGCCGCAAGCCGGCCCCGAACGCTTTAAACCTCTAGAAACCGCAGTTGGACGCGCCTGCCGGTGCGGTTGGGCGGGTTGCCGAGGCGAAGCGACGATATGTTCCCTGCGCGGCAGGGAACGGTATCCCTTGTGGCGGCGCCAGGCTCATGCCGGCAACGAGGAGCGACAAAGCCGGCAGCCTGCCCGGCTGTGCCGACGGGTGCGTAGCCAATTCCCCCATCGGGTGAGCCGTCGTAAAAATGAAAAAGCGCGTGTCCTTGAGGCTTTCGAAGCGTAGACAAACGGTCAACTGCGGTTTCTAGGTTTAAAGCTATTGTGCCGGCTCCTCAGCCGCCAGCGCCAGCCGCAACGCGGACTCAACCGCGACATCGCCCTCAAGCAGGCGTTCCAGGCGCTTGCGGTCGCCAGCGGCACAACTGGCAAGCAGGCCAAGCGCCTTGGTAATCAAGGCCGATGTCCTGGAATCGTCATAGCCCGTCGGGAACCACGAAGCCGCCTGCACCACCCGGAGCACCCGGGTGGCATACGAAACAGAGAGCGCCAGTTCCTCGGGCAGGATGGCACCCTCCCTGACGTCGCCACCGGCCCCGGCGACAACATAGTCCGCCCTCCGAGTCTCGGCCCGCAATATCGCCCCTCCTTCAACAGGAGGCGGCCCTTCTCCGCTCAACCACCAGCTTTCGGGAATTCCCGTCACGCTGACCAGCTTGTCCAGATTGGCTTTCTGCGGCCGGATCTTGCACGTCAAGAAGCTCTGGATCGTCGCCTTCGGGAAATGCCTGGCATGCGCCCAGGCAAACGGGTGTTCGCCAACGACCAGGCGAAAGCGGTCACCGAATTTCATTTTCATACTGTGTTACTTAAAAAGTATGCAATAATTCATATGTCAATCCACCGTGAAGCCATGAAAAATCACGAAAACCGCCAATTCAGCGGAACATCACCCAGGAAATCTCAAAAGTGTCGTAATTTTTCAATACAAAACGTGTACATGACAACGTTCAAAAACCCAAAAAAGCCAGCCCCCCAGGACTGGCACAAAGCCGACATCAAGGCAGCCGTCGAGAAAGCCGGCTACACCCTTCGCGAGCTGGCCCGTCGGCATGCTGTCAGCCGAACCTACTTCGCCGAGGCGCTACACCGTCCGTTACCCAAGGCACAGGCCATTCTCGCCGAAGTCATCGGGGTTTCCCCGCAAACCATCTGGCCCAGCCGTTATCACAGCGACGGATCGCCCCGACGCGGGCTCTACCACGACAGCGAACAGAACGGGAAAGACTACCTCGAGCGAATGGTACGTAAAGACCCCGAGGCGAGTAAAGAAATTTAACGAATATCGGGCAGCCATGAGCGAAACTTCCATACGCGACACCCCCTTCCTGCTGCCGCCCCCTTTCCTCCATACGGATAGCCGTCGGCTCGCTGTTCTGATCGAGCGCCTGTACCGTCATCGAAACCAGCCCGTCCCCGCGGAGGCGATGACCGACATCCTGGACGAACTCAGCACTCACGCTTTCGAAACCCTGGTGCGCGAGGAATTGAAGCTTGCGTCCATGGGCGTGGCCTTGAGCGCGAAACACACCAAAGAACATGTGTGCTTTCAGGAATTCATCGCCAACCACTGCCTGCAAGCATCCCTCGGCGTCAATGTGCCGCAGGATCTGCTGGATTTTCTGCTCGACTGGTGGCACCAGCATGTACTGGGCACCGATCTGAACGAGATACCAGCCCGCACAGCTCGGCTTGATGCTCGCCGATAGCAGGATCGTCCCTTTTATTGGCGGCCTGCCCTACCCGGCAAAACGATGAATCAGCCCACCTCGGCCCGGTTGCGGCCGGCCGCCTTGGCCTTGTAGAGCAGTTCGTCGGCCTGGCGGAACAGCGTCCTGATTTCGCCGTTGGCGGGTTCGGCACAGGCGCCGCCGACCGAGATGGTCACCACGCCGAAATCGCCATTCTTTTCGTGCGGAAGGCGCAAAGCCAGGACCGCCTCGACCAGGCTTGCCGCCAGGCCGGCATGGACACCCGCCGGAACATCGGGGATGACCACGGCAAACTCTTCGCCACCGTAACGGGCGACAAAGGCGCCGAATGCCGTCCGGTCTTCATGGGCTTGCCGCACGCAGCGCTCGATACAGGAAGCCACGGTGCGCAGGCAATGGTCGCCCGCCAGATGGCCATAGTGATCGTTGTATTTCTTGAAATGGTCGACATCAACCATCAGCAGGCTGAACGGCCGGCCACCACGGGTTGCCAGTTCCCACAGCCTGTCGACCTGCAAATCCATGGCCCGGCGATTGAGCAACCCGGTCAGACCATCGCGGTTGGCCTGGTCCTGCAATTTGGCATTGGCCAACGACAGCCGCGTACGCAGTCCGGCAATCCGTGACATGGCCTTCATCTTGGCTTGCAGTACCGCTTCCGGTACGGTCTTGGAAATGAAATCGTCGCCGCCGGCCTCGATGGCGGTGACCAGATTGCTGTCGGTATCGGTGGCGGTGACGAAGATGATCGGCGTCCACGCCCACGGCTCATGGCCTTCCAGGGCGCGAATGCGGGTAGTTGCCTCAAAGCCGTTCATGCCCGGCATTTCGATATCCATCAGAATCAGATCGAACACCTCGGCCTGGAACAGGTCGATCGCCGATTGCCCATCGAAGGCATGGCGCACCTCGTGACCGAAGGACTCCAGGCGAGCGCTCATCACCATGGCAATGGCGCGCGAATCATCGACCAGCAATATCTTCATTATCTTGCGTAACCCTTCATGACAAAAACTACCTGCATAAAGGATACGCCCACGAGGACACGAAAAATAGTCCAAAAGTAATAGCCGGATAAAGTTTTGCGTGAATTGTGAAATATTCACCGCTTCACTGGTCGGACCGGCAGGTCACCGGGAAACGGATGCCTGACCGGGAAGTGCTTTCGGCGGACACCAGGAGCAAAAAAACGGGGGCCGAAGCCCCCTGAAGGATGGTGGAGAACCCAACGCAGTAGGGCTCTCCGCCCGCAGAGACACCCGTTTGGGTGCAGGAAAGAAAGATCAGTCGCCGCCGCGCAGGTTTTGCACCTGGAAGAGTCCCGGCGGATTCTTCTTCGGATCGACCTGGCCCTTGAACTGGCCGGTGGTGCAGTGCTTGGACTGCAGGTCGACCATCGAGAAGGCGTCGTCGATACCGATACCGGCTCCCTTGTTGACCGGCAGGTGGGAATCGGCGTGCGACTTGCCGACCATGAATACCTTCCACAACTCACCCTTGCGGTCGTAGATTTCGTTGGCGCCGTTCAGATTGCCGAGCTGGGCATCCATGTAGAAGACGCGCTTGCTGACCGGGTGGTTGGTGTTGACCGGCGCCGCTTCGAGCACATAGACCTTGCGCAGCTGCCAGGTGCCTTCGTGGAAGCACTTGCCCTGGCCGCCGAAATCGACGTACTTGTAGCCGTCGGCCTCGGCCGGCATGTCGGAAGCCAGCTTCAGCTCGTTGTGGTTCCACATCGGCAGCAGGACGTTCCTGGTGCCCTTGTAGGTCCACTTCATGTCGGAAACGCGGCCGTTATAGCCCTCGAAGTCCTCGATCATCAGGTCGGAGCCGAGGAAGGAGTCGGTCACCTGCCCCTGGGCCAGGCGACGCACGCGGCGCTGGAAGCCGAGGTAGAGATAGGCGTCGTCCAGCTTGGCATCGTCCTCGAAACGCTGGATCAGCAACTGGGTGTTCTTCAGGTCCTGCGGCTCGTGCGCCTTGACGTAGATGGCGCGGAAG
>CAMKYP010000411.1 GCA_946477505.1 uncultured Dechloromonas sp.
ACCTCGAACTCGGCGGCCTGACCCCGGCGCAGATCAAGAAGGCGCGCATCCTGCTGTGGAAGGGACACTGCTCGGTGCACCAGATGTTCCAGAAGTCGCACATCGACGCCTTCCGCGCCAAGTATCCTGACGGCAAGGTCATCGCCCACCCGGAATGCAATTTCGAGGTGTGCGCGGCATCCGACTATGTCGGCTCGACCGAGCACATCGTCAAGACTATCAAGGAAGCGCCGGAGGGCACCCGCTGGCTGGTCGGCACCGAGCTCAACCTGGTCGAACGCCTGGCCAAGGAAGTGCTGCCGCAGAACAAGATCGTGCAGTTCATGGCGACCACGATCTGCATGTGCTCGACCATGCAGCGCATCGACCCGCAGCACCTGGCCTGGACGCTGGAAAACCTGGCCGAGGGCAAGGTGGTCAACGCCATCCGCGTGCCTGAACATGAAGCCAAACTCGCCAAACTGGCCCTTGACCGGATGTTGGCGATTTCCTGAGGCGATGATGAACAAGCCCGAGTTGCACATCACCACGTTCAACATCCACAAGGGCTTTTCGCAGTTCAACCGGCGGATGATGGTGCATGAGCTGCGCGAGCGGCTACGCGGCCTCAACCCGGACATCGTCTTCCTGCAGGAAGTGCAGGGCCTGCATCTTGGCCACGCTGAGAACCACGACGACTGGCCAAGCTCGCCGCAGCACGAGTTCCTCGCCGAAGAAGTCTGGGCCGACTGCGCCTACGGCCGTAACATGATCTACGACCATGGGCATCACGGGAACGCCATCCTGTCGCGCTTCCCCATCCTCAACAGCCACAACCAGGATGTCACCCACCTGCAGTTCGAGAAGCGCGGCCTGCTGCATTGCCAGATCAAGCTGCCGGAAGGGCCGGCTGCCCATTGCGTGTGCGTGCATCTGTCGCTGTTCGGCTACTCGCGCCGCCGGCAGATGGCCGCCCTGGCCGACTATCTCGAAAAAAGCGCCGATCCGAACGCACCGCTGATCATCGCCGGCGACTTCAACGACTGGGGCAACCGGGCCGGCGAGCACCTTGCCCGCCGCCTGCACCTGCACGAAGTATTCAGTGGCCCGGCGGGTAGGCCGGCGCGCAGCTTCCCTGCCGCCATGCCGATGTTCCGCCTCGACCGCATCTACATTCGCGGCTTCGACATCAAACGGACGGAAGTGCATCACGGCCTGCCGTGGTCAAACATCTCCGACCACGCCGCGCTCTCGGCGCACCTGTCGAGGCATGGCCGCTGAGTATCTGCCGGGCAACCGGCTGACCTTGCTCAACTCGGGTGCCGAATACTTCCCTGCACTGCTCGCCGCGATCGCTGAAGCGCAAATCGAGATCTACCTCGAAAGCTACATCTTCGCCAACGACGAAATCGGCCACGAGGTAGCTAGCGCCCTGTGCCAGGCCGCTGAACGCGGCGTCCAGGTCAATCTCACCGTGGACGGATTCGGCGCCCGCAACTTCGCCGCCGACTTCCTGCCCATGCTGACGGCGGCCGGCGTTCGCGCACTGTTCTACCGCCCGGAAATCGGCCGCTTCCACTTCAAGCGCCATCGACTGCGCCGCCTGCACCGCAAGTTGGCGGTGATCGATGCGCGCATCGCCTTCGTCGGCGGCATAAATATCGTCGACGACAACAATGCCCCCGCCACGATGCGTCCGCGCTACGACTACGCGGTCTGCGTCGAGGGGCCGACTCTCGCCCAGATGCACCGCGCCGTACGCCGGATGTGGGAAATCGTCGCCTGGGCAAACTTCAAACGCCGATTCCGCCTCGCCCCGGTGGCCAGTCCTTGCTGTTCTCCCGCCGGCACGCAGTCCGCCGCCTTCCTGATCCGCGACAACATCCGGCATCGCAACGACATCCTGTATGCCTACCTCGACGCCATCGACGGCGCCCGGCATGAAATCCTGATCGCCAACGCCTATTTCCTGCCCGGGGTGCGTTTCGGCCGTGCGCTCTACGCCGCCGCCCGGCGCGGCGTGCGGATCACCGTGCTGCTTCAGGGCAAGAGCGACCATCCGGTGCTGCGCTACGCCACCCAGACGCTCTACGCCGAGGCGATGCGCGCCGGCATCCGCATCTTCGAATACGAAAAAAGCTTCATGCACGCCAAGGTGGCGGTGGTGGATGGCGAATGGGCAACGGTCGGGTCATCCAACATCGACCCCTTCAGCCTGCTGCTCGCCAAGGAAGCCAACCTCGCCGTGCGCGACCGCCATTTCGCCGAACAACTGCAAGACAGCCTGCATGCCGCGATGGCCGAGGGCGCCCGGGAAGTGATCCCCGAGGACATCTCGCGCCTACCCTGGCATATCCGCCTCAGCCGTTGGCTGGCCTATGGACTCGTCCGCGCCGCTGTCGGTCTGGCCGGCTACGGCCAACGGCACTGGGAAGCCAAGGATGTCAGGGAATGACAATGCCTCTTTGACGCGGCACGGCGCTGAATGACCAGTTCGCCAGCGCCCAAGACCAGACCTCGCGCACACTGGCTGCCGCCAGCCCGGCCGGAACGGGCTGGCCGAGAAAGTGCAACGCGGCGACCAGTTCGCCGGCCGCATCGGCAACATTCAACGGTGCGGCGCGTGTCTGCTTGGAGAGCTTCTCCCCGGCCGCATTGGTCGCCACCGGCAAGTGGGCGTAGGTTGGCGTGGCGTAGCCGAGGCTGCGCTGCAGCCAGATCTGACGTGGCGTTGAGGCCAGCAGATCGGCACCGCGCACAATATCGGTAATCCTCTGCCAGGCATCGTCGACGACCACCGCCAACTGGTAGGCGAACAGGCCATCGGCCCGCAACAGCACGAAATCCCCGACATCGCGTTCCAGCACCTGCGCGATATGGCCCTGCAAACGGTCGTCGAAAGCAATCTCCGAGGCATCAACACGCAGCCGCCAGGCTCGGGCCATGCGCCCCACCGGCAGGCCAGCCCGGCAAATCCCGGGGTACACCATGCCGCCGTCGATGGCCGCCAGAGTGGCCGAATCGGCGATTTCCTTGCGTGAACAGGCGCAGCCATAAACCTTGCCTGCCGCCCGCAAGCCCTCCAGCGCCTCTCCGTAGGCCGCATGGCGGCTGCTCTGATACACCACCGGGCCATCCCATTCGAAACCGAAAGCCTCCAGCGTGCGCAGGATATCGTCGGCCGCCCCCGGCACATTGCGCGGCGTGTCGATATCCTCCATGCGCACCAGCCACTCGCCGCCCTGCTTGCGGGCATCGAGACAGCTGCCGAGCGCGGCGACCAGAGAGCCGAAATGCAAGGGGCCGGTCGGCGACGGGGCGAAACGGCCGCGATAGGGAGTCGACAAGGCAGTCAGGGTTAGCAGTGAAAGACCTCCATTTTAGAGGATCGCCCGGATTCCACCGTGACACGGCGCCTCACGCATCGGGCACCAGCGGAATGACCTTGCGCCGGCGCGCAATCAAGTCGGCGGTTTCGGCCTGGATCTCCTGCGTTTTCGCCAACCGTTCCCCGCGATAAAACAAATTGAACGCCTCAAACGGAATCATCCGCCCATCTGGCTGCGCGAAGTGAACGCAAGACTTTTTCAGCGCCCGCAGGTCAAGATTGGCGGCGTCCATGAACTGCACGATCAGCACGCGGAAGACGTTTTCGTAGGCCAGCTCGGGAGCCGAAATGGCCGGCAGGCAACAGAGCAGCGCCGACAGGCAGTTGGCCTGCGACTCCGGCGAGTGATTGGTCGAGAAGAGCTTGAACACGGCATCCTTCATCGCCGGAGTCGCAGGCCAACTGCCTGTCGGCGCTGCTC
>CAMKYP010000412.1 GCA_946477505.1 uncultured Dechloromonas sp.
ATGTTCGGGTTCTTGTCCAGGCCCTTCTTCTTGGCTTCCTGGGCGAGGATTTCGCGGCGAACCAGCTCTTCCCTGATGGCGTCCTTCAGTTCCGGCGAATCCGGCGTGCCTTGGGCCTGCTGTTCGGCGGTGAAGGCGTTGAAAACGGTTTGCGAAATCGGCTGGCCGTTGACAGTGGCGATAGCCTTGCCCTTCTCGGCAGCCAGTGCCGGGGCGGAAACGATGGCACCAGCGATGAGCAGGGCAGCCAAACGGGAGAGCTTATGCATGTATCTATCCTTGGGTGGAGAACAACCTGAAAATTATACTGCGCCGGGTACTTCAGCGCGGATGCTGAGCGCATGGATGGGGCCGCGCATCAGATCACCCGCTGCATCATAAATCATGCGATGGCGGGCGACGGTGTTTTTGCCGGAAAAAGCCGCGGTGACGATATCGACATGGTAGTGACCACCGCCACCGCGTGCTCCCGCATGGCCGGCGTGCAGGTGCGAGTCGTCACGAATGGTCAGGGAGACCGGTTGCAGCACGCTCAGGCGCTGGCGGAGCAGGTCGACCGTTTGGCTGCTCACGCGGGCAGCACCTTCTTGAACGGCTTGACGGTCACTTTCTCGTATACGCCGGCGGCGACGTAGGGATCGGCGTCGGCCCAGGTCTTTGCGGTATCGAGCGAAGCGAATTCGGCGATGATGATGCTGCCCGAGAAACCTGCGGGGCCGGGGTCTGGCGAGTCGATGGCGGGGCAGGGACCGGCCAGGATCAGGCGACCTTCAGCCTGCAAGGACTGCAGGCGCTCCAGATGGGCCGGGCGCGAGGCCAGGCGCTTGTCGAGCGTGCCGGCCCGATCTTCACCGATGATGACGTAGAGCATTATTTTTCTTCCTCCATGTATTTGGACAGGAACATGCCTTGGGCGAGCACGAAGACCAGCATCAGGCCCATGCCGCCGAAGAGTTTGAAATTGACCCAGGTATCGGTCGGGAAATTGAAGGCAATCACCAGGTTGAGCACGCCCATGGTCACGAAGAAGGCGATCCACGACAGGTTGACCTTGTTCCAGACAGCATCCGGCAAATTTAGTTGCTCGCCAAGCATGGCCTTCATCGGATTTTTCCTGAGGACCAGCGCACTGAAAGCCATGCTCACGGCGAACACCCAATAGAGGATGGTCGGTTTCCACTTGATGAAGGCTTCGTTCTGGAAAGCCAGGGTCAGACCACCGAAGACGACGACCAGCCCGAGGCTGATCCACAACATCTTGTCCACTTTGCCGTGGCGGAAATGCACCCAGGCGATCTGGGCAACGGTAGCTGCGATGACGACGACGGTGGCAAGCAGGATCGGCGCCTGCTTGGCATCGACCAGAGCCGAGCCGAGCAGCGTGGCCACCCAGGTGGCGGCGGTTTCGGGATTCTTTTCCGAATACTTGAAGGCCGCGAAAAAGAGAATGACAGGGAAGAGATCGAAGAGCAGTTTCATGGCGGGGCATTATATACTCGCAGCGATTACTCCCCTGCAAGCCGAATCTGCCATGCATACCGTCTTGATCATTGACGATAGCGAAATCAACCTGACCCTGATCAAGGCCCTTGTCCTCAAGCTGGGCGAGTGCAGCCCGGTGCTTTTCGACAATCCGCTCAAGGCATTGGAATGGTGCCGGGAAAACGAGCCCGACCTGGTCATCGTCGACTACATGATGCCGGAGATGGACGGCCTCCGTTTCATCAGCGCCTTCCGCGCCTTGCATGGCAGGGACGAGATCCCGGTGCTGATGATTACCGCCAACGACCAGAAAGACATTCGTTACGAGGCGCTGCTTGGCGGCGCCAACGATTTCCTGACCAAACCGATTGATCGCGTCGAATTTTCGGTACGGGCCCGCAACATGCTCTCCTTGCGTACCGGTCAGAAATTCCTGGCGGATCGCGCCAAGCATCTTGAAAAGCTGGTCGATGAGCGCACCAGCGACATTCGCGAGCGGGAAAAGGAACTGATCTTCCGGATGTCACGCGCCGCCGAATTCCGCGACCCGGAAACCGGTGCCCATATTCAGCGCATGGCGAACTACTCGCAGATCATCGCCCGCGGGCTGGATCTCGGACCGACCACGGAGAAGCTGATTCTCGAGGCGGCTCCCATGCATGATGTCGGCAAGATCGGCATTCCGGACTATATCCTGTTGAAGCCGGGGAAGCTGACGCTGGAGGAGTTCGAAGTGATGAAGGGGCACGCCAGGCTAGGCTACGAACTGCTCAAGGACAGCGGATCGGAAATCCTGTGCGCCGGTGCCGAGGTGGCGCTTTCACACCATGAGAAATTCGATGGTTCCGGCTATCCGCAAGGTTTGAAGGGGAGCCAGATTCCCCTGTTTGGACGCATTGTGGCGGTCGCCGACGTCTTCGATGCACTGACTTCGGAACGTCCCTACAAGCGAGCCTGGTCCCTGGACGATGCCTGCAGCTTTCTCGAGGAAGGTCGGGGCAAGCATTTTGATCCGATGTGTGTCGAGGCTTTTCTCGCCGGCTGGGAGGATGTTCTGGAGGTGCGCCAGCGTTTTCGCGACGAGGAAATACCCCAGATCTGATCAGGATTGGGAGAGGGGTTCAGGAAAAAAGCAATGGAGAAAAAAATGGCAGGGCCTTTCGTTCTTGATCGCGTATCAATTCTTGACCGGCTGGGCGGGGACGAAGAAATCTATTCGATGATGGTCGACATGTTCCTTGATGATGTGGACGCCAACAGCGTCGCGCTGGCCAATGCATTCGCGTCCGGCAAGGCGGCTGAGCTCCAGCGGGAGGCGCATACCGTCAAGGGTTTGCTGGCCACTTTTTCCGATGACGACGGCGCTGCCGAGGCGCAGGAAGTGGAAAAAAAGGCCAAGGCCGGTGAGCTGGACAGGCTGGACGATGCCGTCGGCAATCTCCAGCGACGTTTGCACGAAGTGGCGAATGCGCTACGCGCCGGGTAGCGTCAGGTAGCTGGCAGCACCCGTCGGGCCGCCTGCCGGGGCGTGAGGCACCACGCCGAGCAGCGGGGCTCGCAGGCGCCTCCGCAGCGCAGTCAGGTTTTCCTCGAAACGTGACATCTCCGGGTCGATCCGGTTGGCGATCCAGCCTGCTAGCGCCAGGCCGCGGTTGGCGATGGCTTCGGCGGTCAGCAGGGCATGATTGATGCAGCCCAGGCGCATGCCGACAACCAGTAGGACGGGGAGTCCCAGTTCGACAGCGAGGTCGTCGAATCCCCTGTCTTCGCCCAAGGGGACGCAGAAGCCGCCTGCGCCTTCGACAATGATCAGATCGGCCTGCATTCTGGCTTGATCCACCGTCTCCACGATCGTCGGAAAATCGATGGCAAGGCCGCTCTCGGCTGCCGCGATATGCGGCGCGATCGGCGGCGCGAAGCAATACGGGTTGAGCACCTCGTCCGGCAAGGCGACGCTGTTGGCTGCACGGATGTTTTCGACATCCTCATTTTGTCCGTTGGCGTCGGTGCCGGCGGCAATCGGCTTCAGGCCGGCGGCGCGCAGGCCATGGCGCCGGGCGAGTTGGAGCAGGGCGCAGGTGACGAAAGTCTTGCCGATCTCGGTGTCGGTGCCGGTCAGGAAATACGCTGGACTCATACGTGGGCAATCAGGGTGATGACGTCGTAGGTCAGCGGTAGCCCATCGGGCGTGCGCTGGGTTTCATAGGCGGTTTCGGCTTTCTGGAAGGTGCTGCGGCTCATCAGGCT
>CAMKYP010000413.1 GCA_946477505.1 uncultured Dechloromonas sp.
CTTCCGTCCGGCTTGAAAGATCCTGATTGCCCGATGCAATTTCTTTAGCCGCCGTCGTAATTGCCCCGGCTGCATCCTTGATCGAGGCGATGATCTGCTCAAGGTTGTCCACAGTCGTATTGGCATCATCCTTCAGGGTACCGAGCATCCCTTGGTAATCCGCATCGATCTTCCGCGTCAGGTCACCTTGAGCCAACCGCGCAAGCATGGCGCCGACATCGCCAAGGGCTCGCGTATTGGCCTCCAGCAAGGCATTGATCCCCTCAGAAATCTGCCTAAAGAAACCGCTCATCTTGTCGCTATCCAGGCGCCGACTGAAGTCGCCGCTGGCGGCGGCGCCGATGATGCTTGCCACCTCCTGCTCGACGAGAACCTCGGCAGTACGATCCAACCACTCGACCACCGTTCCCAGTCGTTCACCATCAGGATTCAGGATGGGTGTGGCAATCAGATTGAAGTGCCTGCCACCGATAGTCATTGATGCACGGTGCGTTCCCTTCAGCGTTGCCAGCAAATTGCGCTGATGGTTGGGCTGTTTGTGGTAGATGTCGAAACTCGACCCCAGAATCGTATCGGCTCGAAAATTCGGTAGTTGGGTACGAATATCGCTCTCCGCAGCACGCATCATCGACAACACGGCCGTGTTGCAATAAATGATCTGGCCGTCGGGGTCCGCAACCATGACACTGTTCGAACTGACGTCCAGCGCTACCTTGATCCGCAAGGTGGCATTCGCAGCGTCACGCTCTGCGGTCAGCCGACTACGCAACTGACTCTGCATTTCCTCCAGACGCTTGATCATGTGGCCGATTTCATCATTGCTGGCTGCGACCAGGGAAACATCGAGGCGACCGCTGGCGATTTGGTCGAGCGCGTGCGATACCTCAAGAACCGAACGATTGACACGGCGCAGGATAACGAAGCCAGCCCCGGCCGCCAGTGCGATCAAGGCACAGGCCAAAGCCAGGACCAGCAGGCGCTGCTGGTGGGCTCTGTCGCTCCGCTTTTCCAATGCCTGGTCCAGATAGTGGTCCGCGCTATCGTAGAGTTTGAACAAGGCGTTGATACCCTGCGTGGTCTCATCAAAATAACGTGCTGGCTCGTAGCTCAAGACATCAGCCCGCAGGATGTTGCGCTGAATATTGGCCACGAAGGTATCAATACCAACCTTCGCTGCGTCAAAAGCACTCGCCAGTTGCTCCCGCGCCCCCGGATCCTCTGCCAGCACCTTGTCGCCATCGGCCATCATCTGTTTCTGGCGAAGGGAGACCTCGGCAAAACCGCCGATCAAGGTATCGCGTTGAAGCTGACTGATCGCCTTCTCCGACAGAACGACCGAACCCATTGCACGCGCCTGTCCCATGCGCTCGGTGACATGCGGCAGTTGCAGGATGGTTAGATCCACCGTGTAATAGGTAACAACCTCCGGATCGAGCACGAGTTCCGACTGCTCAGCCACCTTATCCATGATCGTCATCAAGCGTGCGATCAACTCGGTATGGCGCTTTGAGTTCTCCTGCGGCGCAAGCGTCGAGAACTCCCCCTTCAGGTTTTGCCAGCTCGACTTGAATTCATTCCAGTCGGCAAGATGGCCAAGCTCCGACTCCTTGGCTGCAATCTGCGCATCAGCCTTCGTGATGGCCGCATCCGTTCCTGCTCGTGCGCTGTCGGCGCGTTCCTTGAACTCCTGCTTGCCGAGCAGCAACGAAGTCGTCGCCCCACGATGACGTTGCGCGTCCTGCAACACGAAACGCAACTCCCGGTGCACCGCCACTCCGGCACGCTCCTTGTCCACCAGGCGCACCTGCTCGTTGAGCCCGCCAACCAAGGGCACCATGGGTACAGCGACGGCAATGGCCGTCAGTAAGCCCAATCCTATGAATTTATTCGCCAGCTTTTCGGATTTCATCGAAATATTCCCCACTCCGGATGCGTTTGTAGGATTGCTGTCCGCTACGTCAATCGCCTCATGCCGCAGCGCTGTCAATCAGCTCCATATCGGCACTGGTCATGAGACGCTCGATATCGGTCACGATCATCATCCGGTTGTCCACGGTCGCCAGGCCGAGGATGTACTTGGTATCGAAGGTCGCGGAAAAGTCCGGTGCCGGTCGAATCTGTGCGCGAGTCAGGGAAATGACATCCGAAACGCTATCGACCACCGTACCGATCACTCTGCCGGCGACATTCAGAATGATGACGACGGTAAAGGGCGTGTATTCAATCTTGCCCAGATTGAACTTGATACGCAGATCGACGATGGGGACGATTGTTCCCCTCAGGTTGATCACGCCCTTGATAAAAGCGGGAGCATTGGCAATCAGCGTCGGGGGTTCATAGCCCCGTATCTCCTGGACCTTGAGGATATCGATCGCATACTCCTCGCTCCCCAGGGTGAAGGTCAGATACTCACTGGCAACCAGATCCTCTTCCCCCGCCGCGCTTCCGCCCTGCGTCATCGCTTCCATCTCATGCTCCTCAATTCAGCCGTCAGCCGGCTTTCTGCACACTGCTCTTGGCCATGCCGGCAATCGCCGACACGTCCAGAATCAACGCCACATGGCCATCGCCCATGATGGTGGCACCGGAAATCCCCTGCACCCGCCGATAATTGGCCTCCAGGCTCTTGATCACGACCTGATGCTGGCCCACCAGGGCGTCAACATAGAGTGCCGCCTTGATGCCATCCGCATCGATCACAACCATGATTCCCTGCGTGAAATCGGCTGCGCACGGCTTGATGTTGAACACCTCGTGCAAGGCAACCACGGGCAAGTATTCGCCCCGAACCTGAATAACCCGAGCCTGGTTGGAGAGCGTCTTGATGTCGCCGCTCTGCGGCTGGAAGGACTCGATCACATACGACAAGGGCAAAATGTAGGTCTGGTCGCCAACGGCAATCGACATGCCATCCAGAATCGCCAAGGTGAGCGGGAGCCGCACCGTCATCCGAGTCCCCACTCCGAGCATCGAATCGATTTCGACACGCCCGCCCATGGATTGGATATTGCGACGCACCACATCCATCCCGACGCCCCGACCGGAAACATCGGTCACCTGCTCCGCTGTCGAAAATCCCGCTTCGAAAATCAGGTTGAAGACCTCCTGATCGGTCATCTGGTCTGAAACCTGCAGGCCGCGCTCGCGCGCCTTGGCCAGAATCTTGTTGCGTGGCAAGCCACCGCCATGATGATAGGCCTTCAGGGTAATCGTCCCGATCGGATTCTTGCCAGCGGCAATGCGCTTCTCCGGCAGCTCGATCCCGTGGTCCAGGCTATTGCGAATGAGGTGTGTCAGCGGATCCGCGATGCGCTCGATCAGCCCCTTGTCCAGCTCGGTCGTCTCCCCCGACGTCTTGAGCTCGACCTGCTTGCCGAGCTTGCCGGACAGATCACGAACCACACGCGGGAAGCGGGAAAACACGAAGGAAATCGGCAGCATGCGAATGGACATGACCGACTCCTGCAAATCACGCGTATTGCGCTCCAGCTGGGCCAATCCATTGACCAGACGCTCCGGCGCGCTCTCCTGCATCTGAGCCGCTGTCTGCAATAGCATGGCTTGTGTGATTACCAATTCACCAACCAGATTGATCAGCTGATCCACCTTTTCGACGCTTACCCGGATGGAGGAGTCCCCCCCAGCGGCAGCCGAAGCTGCCTTGGTCGCGCGCACCCTCGTCTCGGCCTGCGGCTTTTCCTGCACCGCGGCAGGTACAGGAGTAG
>CAMKYP010000414.1 GCA_946477505.1 uncultured Dechloromonas sp.
TCGTGAACTACTTCTTCTTCGTCGCCGAAGAAGCCCGCGAAATCATGGCCCAGCTCGGCATCCGCAAGTTCGACGACTTGGTCGGCCGCGCCGATCTGCTCGATATGCGTGCCGGTATCGAACACTGGAAGGCGAAGGGCCTGGATTTCAGCAAGGTCTTCTACCAACCGAACGTTCCGGCCGAGGTTTCGCGCCGCCATACCGAAGGCCAGGATCACGGCCTCGAGAAGGCTCTCGACCACAAGTTGATCGAACAGGCCAAGCCGGCACTCGAAAAGGGCCAGAAGGTCCAGATCGAGACGACCATCATCAACGTCAACCGTACCTGCGGCACCATGCTGTCGGGCGAAGTCGCCCGCCGTTATGGCAATGCCGGCCTGCCGGACGACACCATCCACATCAAGCTGACCGGCACCGCCGGCCAGGCCTTCGGTGCCTTCCTGGCGCGTGGCGTGACCCTCGACCTGACGGGCGAAGGCAATGACTACGTCGGCAAGGGGCTCTCGGGTGGCCGCATCATCATCAAGCCGAACGCCGATTTCCGCGGCGATACGCAGCAGAACATCATCGTCGGCAACACCGTCATGTACGGCGCCACCGAAGGTGATGCCTTCTTCGCCGGCGTCGGTGGCGAGCGCTTCTGCGTCCGCAACTCCGGTGGTACGGCTGTCGTCGAAGGCGTTGGCGACCACGGCTGCGAATACATGACCGGCGGTACGGTTGCCGTGCTGGGCATGACGGGGCGCAACTTTGCGGCCGGCATGTCGGGCGGCATCGCCTACGTGCTGGATGAGGACGGTTCCTTCAAGAGCCGCTGCAACCTGGCCCAGGTCGCCCTGGAAAAAGTGCTGCCGGCCAACCGTCACGCCGCGGGCGAACCGCTGCACCGTGGTCAGGCTGACGAAACCCAGCTCAAGGAGCTGATCACCCGTCACGCCGAGTACACCGGCAGCAAGACCGCCAAGGCCATCCTGGCCAATTGGGATGCCTATCGCGAGAAGTTCGTCAAAGTCTATCCGCACGAGTACAAGCGCGCCCTCACCGAGATGGCCGCTGCCGCACAGAAGGAGGCCGCATAATGGGCAAGCCGACTGGATTCATGGAGTTCGAACGCCTCGAAGAGGCTTACGAGCCGGTCGAAAAGCGCCTGACGCACTACAAGGAGTTCGTCCAGACGTTGTCAGACGAGCAAGCCAAGACCCAAGGTGCCCGCTGCATGGACTGCGGCATCCCGTTCTGCAACAACGGTTGCCCGGTGAACAACATCATTCCGGACTGGAACGATTTGGTTTTCCGTGGCAACTGGAGGCAGGCGCTGGATGTGCTGCACTCCACAAACAACTTCCCGGACTTCACCGGCCGCATCTGTCCGGCTCCCTGCGAAGCCGCATGTACGCTCGGCATCAATGCCGCGCCGGTGGGCATCAAGTCGATCGAGCACTTCATCATCGACAAGGGCTGGGAAATGGGCTGGGTCGTGCCGCAGCCGGCGGCCGTCAAGACCGGCAAGAAGATCGCCGTCGTTGGTTCCGGCCCGGCCGGCATGGCCGCTGCCCAGCAATTGGCGCGCGTCGGCCACGATGTGACTGTGTTCGAGAAGAGCAGCCGTATCGGCGGCTTGCTCGGCTTCGGCATTCCCGACTTCAAACTGAACAAGTCGGTCATTGACCGTCGTGTCGCCCAGATGGAAGCCGAAGGCGTGGTCTTCAAGACCAAGGTCATCGTCGGCGACAAGAACATCCCGGCCGGCATCAACAACGATGCGACCGAGACGGTTTCCGCCGAACAACTGAAGAAGGATTTCGACGCGGTGATCCTGGCCGCCGGTTCGGAAGTGCCGCGCGATCTGCCGGTGCCGGGCCGTGAATTCAAGGGTGTCTATGCCGCCCTCGAGTTCCTGATTCCGCAGAACAGGGAAGTCCAGCAGGGTGTCAAGAACCCGATCAACGTCAAGGGCAAGCACGTCGTCGTCATCGGCGGCGGCGATACCGGTTCGGACTGCGTCGGCACCAGCTACCGTCATGGCGCCGCCTCGGTGACCCAGTTCGAACTGATGCCGGCGCCGCCGGAGCAGGAAGACAAGCCGCTCGTCTGGCCGTACTGGCCGCTCAAGATGCGCACCTCGTCGTCGCACAAGGAAGGCGAGACCGTCCGCGAATTCGCGGTGGCTACCAAGTCCTTCATCGATGACGGCAATGGCAACGTCAAGGCACTCAAGGCGGTTCGCGTCGAGTGGAAGGATGGCAAGATGTCGGAAGTTGCCGGTTCGGAATTCGAATTGCCGTGCGATGCCGCTTTCCTGGCCATGGGCTTCACCAATCCGGTCGGCTCGCTGCTCGATGCCTTCGGCGTCGAAAAGGATGCTCGCCAGAACGCCAAGGCGACGACCGACGGCGAGGGCTGCTACAAGACCAACGTCGAGGGCGTCTATGCTGCCGGCGACGTGCGTCGTGGCCAGTCGCTGGTGGTCTGGGCGATTCGCGAAGGTCGCCAGGCCGCCCGTGAGGTCGATGCTTTCCTGATGGGTTCGACCACGCTGCCGCGCTAAGCCGATACGGCTGCAAGATCCAGGCCCCGCCGTGCGAAAGCCGGCGGGGCTTTTGTTTTGGCCGCCGGTCGGAAAAACTGTCAATTTTCGAACTTGCCCGGCGGCCGCTAGTCGAATAAGCAAATCAATAATGCAGGGCGAAGGCGTATCTTGTCCCCTAGCAGCCAACCTTTTCCGGTTGTACGCGTTATTTTGGACAGGAAGACGCTAAGCCACAGGCAGCAGTAACTGACCACCCACTCAGCGGAGGTAGCCATGTCGATCTTCACGCGTTATCAGAGTCGCTATGAAGCAGCGCAGGAAGAGGAGCTGTCGATCCAGGAATACCTGGATTTGTGCCGCAATGATCCGAGCGCCTATGCCAGCGTCGCCGAGCGCATGCTGATGGCCATCGGCGAGCCGGAACTGGTCGATACTCGACTCGATCCTCGCCTGTCGCGCATCTTCGCCAATAAGATGCTCAAGCTCTATCCGGCCTTCCGCGAGTTCTACGGCATGGAGGAGGTCATCGAGCACATCGTTTCCTACTTCCGCCATGCGGCGCAGGGGCTGGAGGAAAAGAAGCAGATTCTCTATCTCCTCGGACCGGTCGGTGGTGGTAAATCCTCGTTGGCCGAACGTCTGAAGGCGCTGATCGAAAAAGTACCGTTCTATGCGATCAAGGGTTCGCCGGTGCACGAGTCGCCGCTCGCCCTGTTCAACATCGACGAAGACGGCCCCATCCTCGAGCAGGACTACGGCATCCCCCGGCGCTACCTGGGCGGCATCATGAGCCCGTGGGCGGTCAAGCGCCTGCAGGAATTCGGCGGCGACATCACTCGTTTCCGTGTTGTTCGCTTGTGCCCGTCGGTGCTGTCGCAGATTGCCGTGGCCAAGACTGAACCTGGCGACGAGAACAACCAGGATATTTCCTCGCTGGTCGGCAAGATCGACATCCGCAAGCTGGAAACCTATTCGCAGAACGATCCGGACGCCTACTCTTACTCCGGCGGCTTGTGCCTGGCCAACCGCGGCATTCTTGAATTCGTCGAGATGTTCAAGGCTCCGATCAAGGTGCTGCACCCCTTGCTGACCGCGACGCAGGAGCAGAACTACAAGGGTACCGAAGGCTTCGGCGCGATTCCCTTCGACGGCCTGATCCTCGCCCACTCCAACGAGGCCGAGTGGCA
>CAMKYP010000415.1 GCA_946477505.1 uncultured Dechloromonas sp.
GTTGCTTGGCGATGAGCACGACGACAACGCCGAGGAAGGCCTTGCGGATGAAACCGGCGCCATGCTTGATCGCCAGGTGGGTGCCCACCCATGAGCCGGCCAGGTTGCAGACGGCCATGACCAGCCCGACCTGCCACAGGATTGGGCCGTGGCTGGCGAAGAAGGCGATGGCCGAGAGATTGGTGGCGAAGTTGATGACCTTGGCGCTGGCCGAGCCCTGCACGAAGTCCATGCCGAACAGGCGGACGAAGCCGAAGATCAGGAAGCTGCCGGTGCCCGGGCCGAAGAAGCCGTCGTAGAGGCCGATGATGCCGCCGAACAGGGCACCTTTCCAGCGGTCGCGGCCGTCGATGACGCGCGTCACCTGCTGGCCGAGATCCTTTTTCATGAAGGTATAGAGCGCGACGGCGATCATCATGACGACAACCAGCGGGCGCATGGTTTCGCGCGGCAGCCAGGCGACCAGCGCGGCGCCGCCCCAGGCGCCGAGCAGGGCGGCAACGGTGGCCGGCAGGACAACGAGCCACGGAATGCGCACGCTGCGGGCGTAGCGCCACAGGGCGGCACCGGTGCCGGCGATGCTCGATACCTTGTTGGTGCCGAACAGTACGGGGATGGCCGTCTGCGGGAACTGCGAGAGCAGCACGGGAATCTGGATCAGGCCGCCGCCGCCGACCAGGGCATCGACCATGCCGGCGAAAAAGGCAGCGGGAGCGAGGATGGTCCAGTCGATCATGGGTGAATTATGGTGTGTTCAGGACGTTTGCAGTAAAAAAGCCCGGCGCGGGCGCCGGGCAAGCAAGGGGATCAGCTCAGAGGGATGGCCGATCCCGGAGGAGACAAAACGGATCAGGCGCCCTGGGTGACAACGTCTTCCGGTACAGGCAGGGCTTCGTCGGCATCGGCCAGTTCGGCCGGCACCGGGTCGATGGCACCTTCCCATTTGGCGACGGCGGCGGTGGCGATGGCGTTGCCCAGCACATTGGTCACGGTGCGGCCCATGTCGAGGAAGTGGTCGATGCCGAGGATCAGCAGCAGGCCGGCTTCCGGCAGGCCGAACATGGGCAGTACGGCGGCCACGACGACCAGCGAGGAGCGCGGCACGCCGGCGATACCCTTGGAGGAGACCATCAGCACCAGCAGCATGGTGATCTGGGCAGTCAGCGACATCGGGATGTCGTAGGCCTGGGCGATGAACAGGGCCAGGAAGGTGGTGTACATCATCGAACCGTCGAGGTTGAACGAGTAACCGAGCGGCAGCACGAAGCCGGTGACGCGGTTCTTGATGCCGAATTTTTCCAGCTGTTCCATCAGCTTCGGATAGACCGATTCGCTACTGGCGGTCGAGAAGCCGACCAGCATCGGGCCGCGTACGAGCTTGAGCAGGCGGAAGATGTCCTTGCCGAGCACGATGTAGCCAGCTGTGATGAGTACGGCCCACAGCACGGCGAGGGCGATGTAGAAGCTAAGCATGAACTTGCCGAAGACAGCCAGCATGCCCAGGCCCTGGGTGGTGATGGCGCCGGCGACCGCGCCGAAGACGCCGAACGGGGCGAAGCGCATGACGTAGTCGGTGACCTTCAGCATGACGTGCACCACTTCATCCATGGTGTTGACCAGCGAGCGGGCGGTCTGGTTGTGCAGGTGGCCGAGGGCCAGGCCGAAGAACACGGCAAACACGAGGATCTGCAGGATTTCGTTGCCCGACATGGCTTCCATGATGCTCTTGGGGAAGACGTGGGTGATGAAGTCCTTGAGGTTCAGCGCGCTGGTCTTGAGGTTCAGACCGGCGGCGCTTTCCGGCAGCGGCACGGCGAGCGCGGCACCCGGCTGCAGCAGGTTGGCGAACAACAGGCCGATGAACAGCGAGCAGAACGAAGCGATGATGAACCAGCCCAGCGCCTTTGCGCCGATGCGGCCGACTGTCTTCGAGTCGCCCATGTTGGCCAGCCCGGCGACCAGGGTGGCGAAGACCAGCGGAGCAATGATCATCTTGATCATGCGCAGGAAGATGTCGGTCAGGATGCCGAAGTAGCCGGCAATTTCCTTGGCGGCGGCCGGCGAGGGCGCCAGGCTGTTGCAGGCGTAGCCGACGGCGACGCCGAGGACCATGGCGATGCCGATCCAGGTGGTCAGGCGATTCATTTTCATGATGGTTTCCTTGCGGTGCAGGGTGAGAAGGCGCCTGGATCAGGCGGCGACAGGAAGGGGGATGTTTTGCGGCCGGGTCAGCACCTCGGGGCGCAGAACCTCGGTCAGCTGTTCGGGACTCATCAGGCCGCGCTCGATGACCACCTCGGCGACACCACAGCCGCTGCGGAAGGCCTCGGCGGCAACCTCGGTGGCGTTGGCGTAGCCGATATACGGGTTGAGCGCGGTGACGATGCCGATCGAGCGCTCGACCGATTCGCGAAGCAGGTCGCGGTTGGCGGTTATGCCATTGACGCAGTGGTCGGCGAGTACCTTGCAGCCATTGGTCAGATGCAGCACGCTTTTGAACAGGCTGTGGGCGATGATCGGCTCGAAGGCGTTGAGCTGGAGCTGGCCGGCTTCGGCGGCGAAGGTGACGGTGGCGTCGTTGCCGATGACCTCGAAGGCAATCTGGTTCATGACTTCCGGGATGACCGGATTGACCTTGCCCGGCATGATCGATGAACCGGCCTGGCGCGCCGGCAGGTTGATCTCGTTGAAGCCGGCGCGGGGGCCGGAGGAGAGCAGGCGCAGGTCGTTGCACACCTTGGACAGTTTGACGGCGACGCGCTTCAAGACGCCGGACAGTTGCACGAAGCTGCCGCAGTCCTGGGTCGCTTCGATCAGGTTGGGTGCGGTGACGACCGGGATACCGCTGATCTCGGCCAGCTTGCGGCAGACCAGCGGGGCGTAGTCGGGGTGGGCGTTGATGCCAGTGCCGATGGCGGTGGCACCGAGGTTCATCTCGCGGATGAGCAGCGCGGCTTCCTTCAGGCGCTCCTCGTCCTCGCCGAGCATCACGGCGTAGGTCGAGAATTCCTGGCCGAGGGTCATCGGTACGGCATCCTGCAACTGGGTACGGCCCATCTTCAGCACGTCGGCGAATTCGTCGGCCTTGCGCTCGAAGGCCTTGCGCAGATAAGCCATGGCCTCGACCAGGCGGAAGATGCCGACATAAGTAGCCAGCTTGAGCGCCGTCGGATAGACGTCGTTGGTCGACTGGCTCATGTTGACGTGCTCGTTCGGATGCAGCGCCTTGTAGTCGCCGCGCTGCTTGCCGAGGATTTCCAGCGCGCGGTTGGCGATCACCTCGTTGGCGTTCATGTTGGTCGACGTGCCGGCGCCGCCCTGGATGACATCGACGACAAACTGGTCGTGAAGCTTGCCGTCGATCACTTCGCGGCAGGCGGTGACGATGGCGTCGGCGCGCGTCGCGTCGAGCAATCCCAGCTGCTGGTTGGCCTGGGCCGCGGCCTTCTTGATCTGGGCCAGGGCGCGGATCAGGTCGGGATAAACGGCAATCGAAATGCCGGTGATCGGGAAATTCTCCAGGGCGCGCAAGGTGTGCACGCCGTAGTAGGCGGTGCAGGGAACCTCGCGGTCGCCGAGCAGGTCGTGCTCGGGGCGGGTCGGTGTGGTGGGCATCGGTTGTCTCCTGTGTTTATTCATGGCCGTCAGCGTCGAGGCTGTGGGTGGGTTAATCCATTGCACGGGGCGTGCCAGGGGTTGTTTGTGCTGTAAG